>JANOEM010000096.1:0-20199 GCA_031413195.1 Actinomycetes bacterium | reverse complement strand
TCGGTCCCTTCGTGTGCGCGTTGCTGGGGCAGAGGCTAGACGCTGCCGGAGCGGTCGGTGTTGCTACCGATGGGTAGGTTGGGAGCGGGCGTGCGAACCGGTCGCTATGCTGACGGCTCCACTTGCCCGAGTGGCGGAATGGCAGACGCGGAGGACTCAAAATCCTTTGTAGGGAACTACGTGTGGGTTCGAGTCCCACCTCGGGCACCCGAACCGTTCAGTCGGGGTGCAGCCGGGAATCAGCCGGGTCAGTTGGGGACGAGCACTCCGTCGACCGAAACCGGCAAACGCCGCCTCCAGTTCGGGTGGTCGTTCGTTCCCGGATGATTCGGTCGTTCGACAGCGCCGGTGACGTCATCCATCGAAACCAGCCGGAGCGAAGCCGGCGAACCGAGCATGGCGTCGTGGGTGCTGGTGATCACCTGTGCAACGACCGCTTGGGAAGTGGCGAACGGGGCCTCGTGAGGGGAGCTGGTATCGCTGTCGAGTGCGTGGGCGAGGACCCGTCGACGTTGTTCTTCATCGCCATCCCGGCCTGTGACGACCCCGGCGATGGTCGGGAGGTCGTGGGTGGTGACAGTGGCCAGGCTGTTGGTCGGCCACGTGCTCGGCGGCTCGGTTTCGAACCAGAGCACGCGAGTGCCTGCGATGCTGCATTCGGCCAACTTCTCGCGGACGCCATCGGCGACCGTGCCCAGGTCTTCGCCGATGACAAACGCTCCGCTGCGGGTGGCCTCGAGGCAGATGATGGCGAGCAGTTCATCGGCTGGGAAGGTGACGTATGTGCCGTCGGTTGGTTGCCCGCCGGCAGGGATCCAGAACTGGCGAAAGAGGCCCATCACGTGGTCGATCCGAAGCCCCTGGACACCCCGCAGAGTGCTGCGAATCGTCTCGATGAACGGCTCATACTCGGCTGCGCGCAGCTTCCAGGGAACGAACGGAGGGATTCCCCATTCCTGCCCAGCTCGGTTGAACGGGTCCGGCGGCGCTCCGACGCGTACATCGAGCGCGAGCAGGTCCTGGTACTCCCAGGCGTCCGCGCCGCCGGGCGAGATGCCGATCGCAAGATCCCCGATGATGTCGACGCCCGTCGCGACGACTGCTGCGATCTGGTCACCGACGAGGCCCTGGCACCACCGATGAAACGAAACACGTCGCGCAAGTGCCGGATCATCCGTCAGCCGCTGCAGCAGTGCTTCGTGGTCGAAACGACGCACGTCGTGCGGCCAGTCCTGCCACACCGGCCCATACTGATCGCAGAGAGCGTTCCAAACAGCTACTCCGTCGAGTCGATCTGACACCGGGTTCGCCTGCGGCGATCCGAGGTCGAGGAACAGCTTCTCGAGCGCGTGTCGCTTGGCGGCCCAGGCAGCATCGCGGTCGATCAGCGAGCCGGGCGTGCATTCCAGATCAGGCGGCGGGGGAGTGTCGATCGCGATCAACAGCGGGTTCCATGACCGCCTGCTGCTGGGGAAGTACGGGCTGTGCTCTTGCGGGAGTGACGGCGCCGGCTGATGCAGCGGGCTGACCAGGATTGCCCGCCCACCGGCGGCGTGGAGCGAGACAGCAAGGGTGCGGAGATCGGCGAGGTCTCCGATTCCCCACGAACGGCGGCTCCACAGCGCATAGATCTGGGCGGCAGCACCCCAGGCGCGGGGCAGGACCGGGCACGAGGTCGGATGGACGATGAGGCGGGTGACAGCCCCGCCGTCGTGGGGGATGAGCTCGTGATATCCGATCGGTAAGTCGTCGGGGAGATGCATCACGTCGTTGCGTTCGCTGCCGTCGTCCAGGGCGATCCGGCATGCGCTCCAGAGCGGATGCGTGCTTCGGTGTTCTACGAACCACATTGGCCGGCCGACAACCGGCGTTCCCATTGCGTGACGCAGCCTGTCTCGCGTCTCTTCGGTCGTGACGTGCCAGGATCCGCTCACGTCGAAGTACCCGTCTGTGATGCCCCAATCGTCGTCCACCAGACCAGTGTGGCTGACGTGCGGCCAGATGAGGCGCTCGTAGACTCGCCCGTGTGGGAAATTGGCTCGTCGAACGGCGATTGAAACAGGCAACTGCCCGATTGAAGTCGCTTCGCGAGGAACTTCACGTCATCGACGAGCAACTCGCCCACCTTGCCGACGAGGCGGGCGACATGGGGATCCGGTCCCTCGTGTCGGAGACCCCCGGGTCGGCATATGAGTTCCGCCAAGCTCAAGAACACGCCGATGCGATGGCCAAGCACCGCGCCCATGTTGTCGAGGCGATCGCCGAACTCGAGCAGCGCCAGGACATGTTGCTCGACCGGATGGTGGGCTGATCACTCGCGATCAGGCGGTCGGGACCGCACCTTCTGGTTCACGTGGTTGAATGTGGCTGCGCGCAGGCCGACCGCCGACCCGTGCCGCAGATGTCGGCTGCTACCCGAAAGGACCGTTCGTGAACATCCGAGTGGTTATTGCCGAAGATGAAGCCATCATTCGGCTCGATTTGAAGGAGACCCTCAAGGAAGAGGGCTACGACGTCGTCGGCGAGACCGGACGCGGCGACAAAGCGGTCGAACTCGTCCGCGAACTCAGGCCGGACCTGGCGATCCTCGACATCAAGATGCCGGGCATGGATGGCCTCGAGGCCGCAGCGATGATCAATGCCGAGCGGCTGTGCGGCGTACTCATCCTCACCGCTTTCAGCCAGCGCGAGATCATCGAGCAGGCCCGAGACTCCGGCGCTCTGGCCTATCTGGTCAAGCCGTACCAGAAGAGCGATCTGATCCCGGCGATCGAAGTCGCGATCGGCCGCTTCCGCGAACTCCAGGCACTCAGCGGCGAAGTCGATGCCTTGGGCGAGCAACTCGAATCGCGAAAGCTCATCGATCGTGCCAAGGGCATCCTGCTCGACGAGTGCGGGATGAAGGAACAGGACGCGTTCACCTTTCTGCAGCGAACGGCGATGAGCGAGCGAGGGCGGATGCGAGACGTGGCCGAGCGAGTCATCGACGGCAGCCTGCGGCCCCCCGACCGCACCGACCCGAACACCTGACGAGTCGGGTAGCTGTGGCCAAACTGCTCATCCTCGATGGGAACTCGCTGACATATCGCGCGTTCTTTGCGCTCCCGACCGACATGGCAACTGCGAGCGGCCAGGTCACCAACGCCGTGTTCGGATTCACGTCGATGTTCATCAACCTGGTCAAGGACCACAAACCCGATGGTGTCCTCGTTGCTTTCGATCGGCCCGAGCCGACGTTCCGACACTTCGCCAATCCGCAGTACAAGGCCCAGCGCGAGGCGGCGCCGGACATTCTTCGTCAGCAGATGGGCCTGGTTCGCGAGGTGCTCGACGCGCTCGACGTCACCTCGATCGACCTCGTTGGATTCGAAGCCGACGACATCATCGGCACCGTCGCCGCGCAGGGCAAGGAGCGCGGCGATGACATCATCATCGTCACGGGCGACCGCGACAGCTATCAGTTGGTCAGCGACCCTCACGTCAAGGTGTTGTACAACAAGCGCGGAGTGAGCGAGTACGCGTTGTACGACGAGGCCGGGATCCTCGAACGCACCGGTGTCACCCCAGCTCAGTACCCCGAGTACGCAGCGCTGCGGGGAGACAGCAGCGACAACCTCCCCGGCATACCGGGCGTCGGCGAGAAGACAGCTGCCAAGCTGATCCAGAACTACGGTGACCTCGACGGCATCTTTGCCAACGTCGAAGCTCAAACGCCGAAGTTGCGGGCATCACTGATCGAGCACGAAGCCGTTGCGCGACTCAATCACGAGTTGATGGTGGTCGACTGCAACGTGCCGATCGAGGTCGACTTCGACGCGCTCGGTTTCACCCCCAACCAGGTCGAGGTGCAGCGCCTGTTCGAATTTCTTGAGTTCCGCAGCCTCCACGATCGCCTCAACGAGGCACTCGGAGCGGTCGGCGTTGCGGCCGGACCGTCATCGGACGCTGAGGTCCTCGAAGCCGAGGTATCGATGAGCGACTCTCCATCGGCGACCATCGAGACCTTCGGCAGACTCGACCGGCTCGATCTTGCTGCTCGGTGGGCGGGTGAGCCGGGCCGCAGTGACCTGATCGGGCTCGCCGTCGTGATCGACGCCGGCGCAGCGGAATGCCTGTGGATCCCCGTTGATCACGTGCGTGACGACGGCGTCGCCGACGCACTCTGCGCTCACGCGGCCGTCCGCGGTCACGATGTCAAGTCACTGATGCGATGGTTGCTCGCTCGCGGTCATGACATGCGCGGTCTCGTGCTCGATACAGCGATCGCCGCTTACCTGATCGACCCGGCCGAGTCCCACTACGCGGTCGGTGATCTGCTCGAGAAGTACACCTCGTTCCGGTTCCCGCCCGACGAGCCAGGGGCCAAGGGGCAGCTCGATTTCGGCGAGAGCGGACTCGACGAACCCAAGCGTGGATGCCGCGAGGCGCTCGCGATCTCGCACCTCGCCGATGCGCTCCAAAGCGCAAACGATCAGCAGGGCATGGCTGATCTCTACGACTCGATCGAGAATCCGCTTGTCAGAATCCTGGCCAAGATGGAAGACGTCGGGATCGCGGTCGACGCCGCTGAGCTGAAGCGACTCGTCGAACGGCTGTCGGCCGAGGTGCAGCGCCTGAGCGGCGTCCTGCAAGAAGTCGCCGGGCGCCCGTTCAACCTCAACTCGCCGATCCAGCTGCGAGAGATCCTGTACACCGAGCGCGGGTTGGCGCCGGGCAAGAAGACCAAGACCGGGTTCTCCACTGACGCTGCCACGCTCGAGAAACTTCGTGACCGATGGCCGGAGTTCATCGATCCCTTGCTGCAGTACCGCGAGGTCGAGAAGCTGCGCAGTACGTATGGCGAGGGGTTGCTCGCCGAGATCGCTGCCGACGGCCGAATCCATGCCACCTTCAACCAAACGGTTGCCCGAACAGGTCGGCTCAGCAGCGACAGGCCGAACCTGCACAACATTCCGGTCCGTTCTGAAGAGGGTCGCCAGTTCCGGAAGTCGTTCGTACCCGGCCCGGGATGCACCTTGTTGGTCGCGGACTACAACCAGATCGAGTTGCGGTGCATCGCCCACCTGGCCCAGGACCCCGGCCTGATCGAGGCGTTCGCGAGCGGTCAAGACATCCACAACGCGACCGCTGCCCGCGTGTTCGGCGTCGAGCCGGCCGATGTCACCCTCGAACAACGGTCGAAGGCAAAGATGGTGTCCTACGGATTGGCGTACGGGATGGAGTCCTACGGGCTCGGGCAACGGCTCGGTATTCCGACCGACGAAGCCTCGGTCATCCTCGATGCATACTTCGTTGCGTTTCCCAAGGTCCGGGCGTACATGGACTCGACGGTCAAGGAAGCTCGAATGCGCGGTTACACCGAGACCCTGTTCGGTCGGCGCCGGCCGATCCCAGAGCTGAGCAACTCCAACTTCCGCATTCGTCAGGCTGGCGAGCGACAAGCCATGAACGCCGGCATCCAGGGTCTCGCGGCCGACATCTTCAAAGTTGCACTGGTCCGGATCGACCAGGCGCTCGAGGACGGCGAGTTCGACAGCAACGTCATCCTTCAGGTTCACGACGAGGTGCTCGTCGAGGTGCCGCTCGCCGAGAGGGACGTCGTCGGACCGATCATCATCGACATCATGCGCGATGCGGCGCATCTCGACGTCCCCCTCGAAGTCAACGTCAGTTGGGGCGACACCTGGGCTGCAGCCAAGGGTTGAGAGTGACTGAACCCGAACTCGACCCATCAGAACTCGACCCGTCAGCCCGAACCGATCCGTCAGCCCGAACCGATCCGTCAGCTGGCCATCATTGGTTCGAGCCGATCGCCGATCATCTCGGTTCTGCATATCTGCGGTACTCCTTCACCAAGGGAACGGACCAAGAGGTCGACTTCCTGGTCGAATCACTTCGCCTGCAGCCGGGGATGCGGGTCCTCGACGTCGGGTGCGGGCCGGGTCGGCATGCGATCGCACTTGCCAAGCGCGGCATCGCCGTGCATGGCATCGACATCAGTCAAACCTTCATCGACCTCGCCGCAGCGGCTGCGCCTGCTCTGGCCACGTTCGAACGTCTTGATGCTCGCGACCTCGCGTACGTCGCCGAGTTCGACGCGGCGATCTGCCTCTGTCAGGGAGCGTTCGGCCTGATGACCGCCAGCGGCGACGACCTCAGGGTGTTCGCCGGAATCGCCGAATCGATCAGACCGGGTGGCCGACTTGCGCTGAGTGCCTTCAGTTCATATTTCGCGGTGAAGTATCACGACCAGGCCGATTTCGATGCCGACACCGGGGTGAGTCACGAACGCACGTCGGTGATCAGTCCCCACGGCGCTGCGATCGAAGTTGACCTGTGGACCGGTTGTTACACCCCTCGCGAACTGCGGTTGCTGTGCAGAGCAAACGGCCTCGTCGTCGACCAGATCAGCAGTGTGGAACCCGGTCGGTACACGCACGAACCGGCGACCGTCGAGACCCCCGAATTCCTCGTGCTCGCCACTCGCTCCCAGGCCGTGTGACGATGCGCTGAGGTGCTGGTAGCATCGCGACGCCTTGCCTTTTCGGCGAACGCGCTGATTGCCCCACTCGGCCGACCGGCTGGGTGTTCCTCGATGTGTTTCCCATCCGTACTCTGAAAGTGAATTCCCTTTTGTCCGATACCTCGACTCCCTCTTCCACCGCCTTTGGCACGTTCGACGAAGAGGGCAATTACACCCCCCGCCAGGTCGTCGCCGATGATCTCGGCATGTCGTTCGCCGACGCAATCGCCGGCACGCTCGTAGAAGTTGAAGATGGTCAACTGGTGCATGGCACCGTTGTCAAGATCGACCGTGACGAGGTCTTGCTCGACATTGGGTACAAGAGCGAAGGCGTGATCCTGGCTCGCGAGCTCAGCATCCGCAACGACGTCAACCCGAACGACATCGTCAAGCTCGGGGAGAAGATCGAAGCGTTGGTGCTGCAGAAAGAAGACAAAGAGGGACGCCTGCTGCTCTCCAAGAAGCGTGCTCAGTACGAGCGGGCTTGGGGCAACATCGAGAAGCTCAAGGAAGCCGATGGCATGGTCGAGGGCCTCGTCATCGAAGTCGTCAAGGGCGGTCTCATCGTCGACATCGGTCTGCGTGGCTTCCTGCCCGCATCCCTCGTCGAGCTCCGTCGGGTCCGCGATCTGCAGCCGTACGTGGGCAAGATGGTTCAGGCCAAGATCATCGAGCTCGACAAGAATCGCAACAACGTCGTGCTGTCTCGCCGGGCGTACCTGGAAGAGACCCAGAAGGAAGCTCGCGACGAGTTCCTGACCAACCTCAAGCCGGGCGAGATCCGCAGCGGTGTCGTCAGCAGCGTCGTCAGCTTCGGTGCGTTCGTCGATCTCGGCGGAATGGACGGCTTGATCCACGTGAGCGAGTTGTCGTGGAAGCACGTCGACCACCCGGGTGCAGTGGTAGCCGTCGGCGATCCCGTCACGGTCCAGGTCCTGGACGTGGACTTCGATCGTGAGCGGATCAGCTTGTCGTTGAAGGCCACCCAGCAGGATCCGTGGCAGACCTTCGCAAACGGCCACGAGGTCGGGCAATTGGTCTACGGTCGGATCACCAAGCTCGTTCCGTTCGGCGCCTTTGCGCAGGTCGGCGAAGGCATCGAGGGTCTGGTCCACATCAGCGAGATGAGTGCTCATCACGTCGATGCTCCGGAGCAGGTCGTCACCCCCGGCGAGGAACTGTGGGTCAAGATCATCGATCTCGATCTCGCTCGCCGCCGCATCAGCCTCTCGATCAAGCAGGCCGCCGAAGGCGGCGAATTGGCCGAAGAGTACCGCCAGCACTTCGAGATGGACGAGCATGGCAACTGGGCTGTCGGTGCCGACGACATCGAGCGCGAGGCCGCGTGGGCCGAGTACTACGAGGAAAATCCCGACGCTGTCCCCGGTGACGAATCCGGCGATGTCCCCAAGTCTGCACGCGCTGCCGCAGCGCCTGTCAGTGATGTCGTCGAGGCCGTCGCAGCCGTCGATGTCAGCGAGGCCGTCGAGGTCGTCGAAGCCGAGACTGTCGAAGTGGCCGAGACTGCCGAAGTGGCCGGCGCACCGGGCACCGAGGAGCCCGTCGACGCCTGATCTCAGTTGATCCGGACGATGCCCATTCGTACGGCGGTGAGGACAGCCTGGGTGCGGTCGCTTGCGTTGAGTTTGTCGTAGATCGAGGCAAGATGGTTCTTCACCGTCTTCTGGCTGATGTACAGCCGTTCGGCGATCGCAGTGGTCCCGAGCCCATCGACGACCAGCTGTAGAACCTCTTCCTCTCGAGGCGAGATCAGGCCGCCGGTGCTGGACTGGCCGCTGCGGGCCTCGGTGAGCATCAGGGTGGCAAGGTTCGGTGACAGAACCGTGTCCCCGTTGGTAGCGAGGCGGATCGCTTCGACGACCTCGGTCATCGAGCAGTCCTTGGTGAGGTAGCCCACCGCGCCTGCGCGCAGTGCCCGATCGATGATGCCCCGATCCATGTGCATAGTCAGGATGATGACGCACTGGCGACCGTCGGCCTTCATGATCCGTCTGGTCGCCTCGATCCCGTCGACTCCCGGCATCGAGACATCCATGATGACAGCGTCGGGCCGGTGCTCGAGCGCCAATCGAACCGCCGCCTCCCCGTCGGCGGCCTCGCCGACCACCCGGATTCCTTCGGCCTCCAAACCGCGGCGCAAGCCCTGGCGCAACATCGTGTGATCATCGACGAGCAGCGCGGTCAATCCCATGTGTCGGGTCCTTTTGGTTGGTGGATGCCTACTCGCACGACGGTACCGGTCGGGGAGGACTCGGCAGTCATCTCGGCGCCGATCGCTGCTGCCCGCTCACGCATTCCGCGGATGCCGTAGGAATCCACCCGCCCGGAACCGAAGAGCATGCCCACACCGTTGTCGCGGATCGTCAGCGAGGCGACAGAGGGGGTGCTGATCCACTCCATCGACGCCTGCGTCGCCTGAGCGTGACGCTCGACGTTGATCAACGCTTCTCTCGCGATGTGCCAGATTTCGCGCTCGTGCGAGAGCGGTAGCCGTACTCGCTGATCGGACATGAACACGACGTCCAGGCCGCTGCGTCCACGAACTCGATCGACGAACTGCTTGAGGGTCGCGGGAAGATCCTGAATGTCTGAGACTTCGGAACGAAGGTCGTACAGGGTTTCGCGGACCTCCCCGACCATTGCGGTCACCTGGACCCGCAGTTCTCGCAACGCCTCGTCGACTGGCTCGCCCCGACCTGCGGCCGCGATCGACCGATCGATCTCGAATCCGAGATATGCCAGCGAAGAACCGATGTGGTCGTGCAGATCGCGAGCGATTCGATTCCGTTCCTCGTCGGCCGACACGATCCGGAGTCGTTTGAACAGGCGAGCGTTATCGATCGCGATGCCGAACGGCTCTGCCAGGCCGTGCAGGATCTCTGCTTGCTGCTGGCCGAAGTGATTCGGCTGGAGGGACTCGACGGCGATGATCCCGACCACTGAGCCGCGCGCCCGCAACGCTGCATACAGGCCGGACTTGGAGAGGGGAGCCAGACACTGGGTCGGGGAGATGATGTCCTCACGGCGCACCGTCTTCGGAGCACGCAACGCCTCGCGCAGCGCTGCCGGGAGATCCGTTTCGGCGATCGGGCCGGCCGAGGTGTATCCGATGATCCGCGCGGGCTCCAACCGTCCGGGGATCTCGCTCTGGAGGAAGATGCTGAGCATGCTGTGGTCGATCAGTGCCTGCACCTTGGTGACCGTGGAGTCCAGCACCTCGTCGAGATCGAGCGATGCCGGCAGTGTCTGAGCCACCCGTTGCAGCGAAAAGAGCAGGGCATTTGCTTCTGCCAGTCGTCCGACTCGATCGAGCGCGGCCTGCTGCTTGTTGGCGCTCTCCTGAGCAGTTCGTTGGGAGAGCCCGCTGGTCACGGTGACCAGGGCCAGCAGACCCATCCACAGCGCGGAGTCGGGCAGCGCCTCTTGCGCACCGACGTCTCGAACCGCTTCGAGCGTGATCAGGATCGACGCCCCGGCGATGAGCTCGGTGCCGAACATCCATCCGCCGACGAAACTCGCGAGCATCGCAGTCGGCACGAGGCACAACGCGAAAGGCGATGCCCATGCACCGGACAGGAGAACGACGCCGGTGATGATCGCCAGTTCCACCAGCGTTCGCATCCGCGCGTTGCGGGTGTTGGTGTACGGCACCGGCCGAAGTGCTGCAAAGGCGGTGTAGAGGGACACGACTGCGATGGACGTGAGCAACTCCCAGTTGGTCCAGCTCAGATCATCGACGCTGCGAATGATCGAACCGACAAGCGCGGCGATCCGGAATGGCAGCAGGGGCGCAGCCTCGAGGGTGGCCGCAGCGGTAGCCGCTACTGCAGATCCATCCGGTCGAGAGCCTTGGCGACGATCGATAGGCACGGACGCCACCGGACCGCTCTGGCGGCGCTCGACCAGGGGCCACGAAACTGGGGCGATCTCGTCGGTTCGAGTATCGTTGTCGCGTCGGTCGGCGACCTCGGTTCCCTCCGACGATTCTCGCTCCACGAACGCGATGGTAGCGCCGGTCGATTGGTGCGGTCGCTTGTTCCAGTCGCTTGCTACGGTCGGTGCATGATCGTTGTAGGCCTCACCGGCGGGATCGGATCGGGAAAGTCGACAGTGTCGGCCGAGCTTGCCAGGCTTGGCGCGGTTGTGATCGATGCTGACGCCCTCGCCCGTCAACTCCAACAGCCGGGCCAGCCCGTCTTCGTCGCGATCGTGGATCGATTCGGTGCGGGGGTCGTCGCTGCGGACGGTTCGTTGGACCGTCTCGCCCTGGCCGCGTTGGTTTTCCCCGACCCCGACCTGCTCAAAGAACTCAATCGTTTGACCCACCCTGCGATCGGCGCAGCGATTCGCGAACGAATGCGCGCTCAACTCGGCACCGACTCGGTCGTCGTGCTGGATGTCCCCCTGTTGATCGAGAACTCCCGTTACCCGGTGGCTGGTGTTGCGGTCGTCGATCTCCCGGTCGAGATCGCCGTCGATCGCCTCGTCAGGTTCCGGAAGATGGACGAGACCGATGCCCGGGCCCGAATCGCGCGTCAAGCCACGCGCGAGGAACGTCTCGCCAAGGCCGACTACGTGATCGACAACTCGGGCACTACCGACGAGTTGACGTCGTTGGTGCCCGCGTTGTGGGCGTGGATGCGATCGCTTGAGCCCGTAGCGGCCGACGATCCTCGCCTGGATGACTCTGTCGATTCCGGCCCGGTCGAAGGCCATCTCGGCTGACAGGGTGACGGGGGTGTGGCCGCCGTCGCGCCCGGGTGCCAAGTGTCCAATCGTACACGTGTTCGCTGATACACTGTTCACGTGTCTGATGTCTTGCTGCAGGAAACGCCCTTCAGGGTCGTGTCGGATTTCCAGCCGGCGGGTGATCAACCGAACGCGATCACCCAGTTGTCCGAAGGCATCCGTCGCGGCGACCGCTTCCAAACGTTGCTCGGGATCACCGGTTCCGGCAAGTCGGCGACCATTGCCTGGACCATCGAACAGGTCCAGAAGCCGACCCTGATCCTGGCCCCGAACAAGTCCCTTGCTGCCCAACTGGCGCAGGAGATGAAGGAGTTCTTCCCCGACAACCGGGTCGAGTACTTCGTCAGTTACTACGACTACTACCAGCCCGAGGCATACATCGCGTCCAGCGATACCTACATCGAGAAGGATTCGTCGATCAACGACGAGATCGATCGGTTGCGGCACAGCGCCACCGCAGGTCTGCTCACCCGCCGGGACACGATCGTGGTCGCGTCGGTCAGTTGCATCTACGGGATGGGCAACCCCGAGGAGTACAAGGGCAACCTGCTCGATCTCAGCGTGGGGGTCGACTACGACCAGCGCAGCATCCTGCGCCGACTCGTCGACCTTCAATTCGACCGCAACGACATGGCGCTCGGTCGGGGCAAGTTCCGGGTTCGGGGTGACACCATCGAAGTGCACCCGAGCTACGAGGAGTCGGTCATCCGGATCGAGATGTTCGGTGACACGGTCGATCGCATCACCGTCGTCGATCCGCTCACCGGTGAGCAACTCAACGAACTGCAACGAGTGCACGTGTTCCCTGCTACGCACTACGTTGCGGGCGACGAGCGGATGCGCAAGGCGATCATCGGGATCGAGGCCGAACTCCAAGAACGTCTGGCCCTGTTCGAGTCCGAGGGCAAACTGCTCGAGGCTCAGCGGTTGCGGATGCGTACCCAGTACGACCTCGAGATGATGCAAGAGGTCGGCTACTGCAACGGCATCGAGAACTATTCGATGCACATCGACGGCCGCCACTACGGAGAGCCGCCGTTCACGTTGATCGACTACTTCCCGAAGGACTTCCTGCTCGTCATCGACGAGAGCCACGTCGCGGTCCCGCAACTTCACGGCCAGTACCTCGGCGACCTCGCTCGGAAGGACCAATTGGTCGAGCACGGCTTTCGCTTGCCGAGTGCGAGGGACAATCGACCGCTACGGTTCGAAGAGGTCCTCGAACGCATTCCACAGGCGGTGTTCCTGTCGGCAACACCGGCTGCCTACGAACTGAAAGTGTCGAGCCAGGTTGTCGAGCAGATCGTGCGACCGACCGGCCTGATGGACCCCGAGGTCATCGTCAAACCAACCAAGGGCCAGATCGACGATCTGATCGAGAACGTCAATCAGCGCGTCGCCCAGGGCGACCGTGTGCTGATCACCACCCTGACCAAGAAGATGGCCGAAGACCTCACCGAGTACCTGCTCGAACAGGGCATGCGGGTGCGGTACATGCACAGCAACATCGACACCATTCAGAGAATCGAAACGTTGCGTGGGCTTCGCCTCGGCGAGTTCGATGCTTTGGTGGGTATCAACCTGCTTCGTGAAGGCCTCGACCTGCCCGAGGTATCGCTGGTGTGCATCCTCGACGCAGACAAAGAGGGCTTCCTGCGCAGCGAGACCTCGCTGATCCAGACGATGGGCCGGGCAGCCCGCAACGTCGACGGCCAGGTCATCATGTACGCCGACAAGGTCACCAAGTCGATGCAGCGTGCAATCGACGAGACCCAACGCCGCCGCAAGTTGCAGCACATCTACAACGAAGAGAACGGGATCAACCCGCAGACCATCCGCAAGGCGGTCGGCGATATCCTCTCCCTGCTCCGTCCCGACACGACAGCGCCATTGCCTGGAAAGGACCGGCGCCGCCAACGCGAGCGCGACAAGGTGCAGCGCGAACTGAAGACCTTGCCGCAGAAGGAACTGGCCCGGCTCATCCAGACCCTCGAAGAAGAAATGCATGACGCATCGGTCGAGCTGCGATTCGAGTATGCGGCCCGGCTCCGTGACGAAATCAATGACCTCCGCCGCGAACTCCGCGATGCAGGCTGACCCGACCTTCGATCCTCCCAGATAGGTTCGCCACAATGGCCGACAAGATCATCGTTCGCGGCGCCCGCGAGCACAATCTTCGTAACATCAGCGTCGATCTCCCGCGTGACAAGCTGATCGTTTTCACTGGATTGTCCGGTTCCGGCAAGTCGAGTCTTGCGTTCGACACAATCTACGCCGAAGGCCAGCGCCGGTACGTCGAATCCCTCAGCGCCTATGCCCGCCAATTCCTCGGCCAGATGGACAAGCCCGATGTCGATGTCATCGAAGGGCTCTCGCCCGCGATCTCGATCGACCAGAAGTCGGCAAGCCGCAACCCGCGCTCCACGGTGGGCACGATCACCGAGGTCTACGACTACCTTCGCCTGCTCTACGCGCGTATCGGTATCCAACACTGCGCCAACGACGGCACCCGCCTCCAGCGTCAGACGCCTCAACAGATCGTCGATCGAATTCTGCAGATGGACGACGGAACGCGTTTCCAGGTACTCGCACCCGTCGTGCGCGGCCGCAAGGGCGAATACAAGTCGCTGCTCGAAGACCTGGCCGGGCAGGGTTTCGTCCGAGCCCGCCTCGACGGCGAGATCGTCGACATCAACGAGTTCCTGAAGAAGGACGAAACGCTGGCGAGGTACGAGAACCACTCGATCGAAGTGGTCATCGATCGCCTGGTGCGCCGAGACGGCATCGAGCGTCGGCTGACCGACAGCCTCGAGACGGCGCTCAAGTTGGCCGAGGGTGTGGCCGAGATCGAGATCGTCGGGGCCGATGGCCAGCCGGCAGACACGCTCATCTTCAGCCAGCACCTGGCCTGCCCGAAATGCGGTACGTCCTATGAGGAGCTCGCTCCGCGCAACTTCTCGTTCAACTCGCCGTACGGCGCGTGCGTAGCGTGCGACGGGCTCGGGACGACCTTCGAGATCGACCCGGAGTTGTTGATCCCCGACCCGGAGCTCTCGATTAGTGGCGGCGCGATCGCTCCGTGGCGGTCGGCACACACCCAGTATTTCAACCGGATGATCGAAGCCGTCGCCGATGCCTACGACATCGACGTCGACGCGCCGTGGAGCTCGATGACGCCCAATCAGGTCAAGATCATCCTCCACGGTGTCGAGGGAAACCTGTCGGTCAAGTTAAAGAACCGGTATGGCAGGGTTCGTCAGTATTCCACGGCCTATGAGGGCGTCGTTCCGTGGATCAAACGACGCCACGAGTCTGCGGAGAGCGATTGGAGCCGCGAGCAATACGAGGGCTACATGCGTCTGGTGCCGTGCCCCAGCTGCGGCGGCGCACGACTCAAGCCCTCCACGCTTGCGGTCACTGTCAACGACAAGCACATCGCCGAGGTCTGTGAGATGGCGATCGGTGAGAGCGCCAAGTTCCTTGCCGGCCTCGAACTCAGCGAGCGCGACAAGATGATCGCCGAACGGGTCACCAAGGAGATCAACGCAAGGCTCGGATTCCTGCTCGACGTCGGCCTCGACTATCTCTCGCTGTCACGTTCGGCCGGAACGTTGGCCGGTGGCGAAGCCCAAAGGATCCGTCTCGCGAGCCAGATCGGTTCGGGCCTGGTCGGCACGCTCTACGTGTTGGACGAACCCTCGATCGGACTCCATCAGCGCGATAACCACCGCCTGATCGAGACTCTCCTCAGGCTTCGCGATCTGGGCAACACGGTCCTTGTCGTCGAACACGACGAGGACACGATCATGACCGCCGACTGGATCGTCGATATCGGCCCGGGGGCGGGCGAGCATGGCGGTGGCGTGGTCTACAGCGGCCCGGTCAAGGGAATCCTGAAGTGCAAGGAATCGATCACGGGTCAATACCTGTCCGGGGCCAGGTCTGTCCCTGTTCCCAAACACCGGCGGGCACCGGGTGACGATTGGCTGAGGGTCAAAGGCGCCCGCGAGCACAACCTCCAGAACATCGATGTCGACATCCCGCTCGGGTGTTTCGTGGCCGTGACGGGCGTCTCCGGGTCTGGCAAGAGTTCGCTGATCCGCGACATCCTGTTGCCCACCCTGATGACCAAGATCTACAAGTCGAAGACCCCTGCAGGTCGGCATACGTCGGTGCAGGGCATCGAGCGACTCGACAAGGTGATCGACATGGATCAGTCACCGATCGGCCGAACTCCACGATCCAACCCGGCGACCTACATCGGCGTGTTCGACAATGTCCGCAAGCTTTTCGCGAGCACCCAGGAGTCCAAGGTGCGCGGGTACCTGCCCGGCAGGTTCAGCTTCAACGTCGCCGGAGGGCGATGCGAGGCGTGCAGCGGCGACGGCACGATCAAGATCGAGATGCACTTCCTGCCCGACGTGTACGTGCCGTGCGAGGTCTGCAAAGGGGCCCGGTACAACCGCGACACGCTCGACATCCAGTTCAAGGGCAAGAACATCGCCGAGGTCCTTGACATGCCGGTCTCCGAGGCCGTCGACTTCTTCAATAACCAGCCGGGCATTGCGCGGTACATGCAGACAATGGTCGATGTCGGGCTCGGATACGTGCGACTCGGGCAATCGGCTCCCACGCTCTCAGGCGGCGAAGCGCAAAGGGTGAAGCTCTCCGCCGAACTCGCCAAGCGTTCTACGGGCCACACCATCTACCTGCTCGACGAGCCGACCACCGGATTGCACTTCGAGGACGTGCGCCGGTTGTTGACGGTGCTGTCGCGGCTGGTCGATCAGGGCAACACCGTGCTGGTCATCGAGCACAATCTCGATGTCATCAAGACCGCTGACTACCTGATCGACCTCGGCCCAGAGGGTGGCAGCGGTGGGGGAGCAGTCGTCGGAGTCGGAACCCCCGAGGTCGTTGCGGGTATCGCCGCGAGTCACACCGGTCGGTTCCTGCGGCCGCTCCTCGGCGAAACCGAGTTGCCTAGCGTGCAGGTGGCTTCCACGCCGCTGGCAGGTAAGGATCGTCCGCCGACCAAGGCTGCCCTGAAGCGTGCGCGCCAGGCCGAGCAAGAAGCAGCGAAACTGACCCCGAAGTCGACGCCGACGCCGAGCAAAACGCCGAGCAAAACGCCGAGCAAGACCCGGGCCAAAGCGGTCGCAAAACCGTAACCGGGAGACCGGTCAGTTGCCGCCTTTGCGGAGGCGTTTGCTCGCGTCGTTGAGGCGTTTCTTCTCGTCGGAGGTGAGTCCGTCCATTCCCACGATGGCGATCTTGTCGAGGATCTTGTCGACCTCGGCCTGATCCTGCATCGGCCGATAAACCGGTGTTGTCGGCCACGGTCCGTCGACCACTACCTGACCGCTCGCGTTGGCGCGGGCGGCGGGCCGGCGCTTCTTGGCAGAGCCAGTGCGCCACGGCAACCTGATCCGGGGCAACCACTGGAAGTCGTTCAACATCCCGAAGCTTCGTGCGGTCCATACCGCGGTGATGATCGATGCCATGTAGACGATCAGAACTTCGGACTGGCGCGCGCCGAGCAACTGCAAGACGTCGATCCCGACGATCACCACTGCCAGGATCCACGCGGGAATACCGAAGAAGAACGGCACTTTCGGGGTCTCGCACACGAATACGACGAAGATCGCGATCTCAAGCGAGCGGATCCCGGAGACGGAGACATCGAGACCCGTGGCGAGCAGCGACGGGATGAGCGTGACCAGCAAGATCAGCCACAGATACTTGGCCCGACCGAGTTGGTTCTCGATTTGCGTTCCGAGGTACCAGAAGATCGCCGTCGCGATCACTGCCGAAAGGCTTGGAGCGTTGGCGATCGGCCAGGTGAGCAGGCGCCAGAACTGTCCTGAAGTCACGTCGCTCGGATACAGGACCAGGAAATCCAGTGCGGCGGGGCTGAGCGCGTAGAGGAAGAACGACACCACGCACATCGCCGAGATGATCACCGTCGTGGTGACGTCGATCGATCCGAGCCGGAACCACGGGTCGTTGCGGTCGCGGCTGGATGGCATGGAGAACCGGTAGCGGCCAGGCATCGGACTAACCATACCGCTACCGATTGTTGGACCGGCGTCGCTGCACCGACTGCCGGCCTCGCTCCGTATGATCGATCGCACCATGGTGAAGCGCCCGCCGACCGGAACGATCCCCGATTCTCCCGGGTCCTACCAGTTCAAGGACGCGGCGGGGCGGGTCATTTACGTCGGCAAGGCATCCAGCCTGCGTCAGCGCCTGAGCAACTACTTCCAGGATCCGCGCAACATGCACGTGCGGACGGCGCAGATGGTCGCAACTGCCGAGACGGTCGAATGGATCGAGGTGCGCAACGAGGTCGAGGCGCTGATGCTCGAGTACAGCTTGATCAAGCAGCACCGGCCGCGGTTCAACATCCGGTTGCGTGACGACAAGAGCTACCCGTTCCTGGCGGTCACCCTCGACGAGGAGTATCCGCGGGCGCTCGTGATGCGTGGTCGCAAGCGCAAGGGAGTTCGCTACTTCGGCCCCTATGCACATGCCTACGCAATCCGCGACACGCTCGATCTCTTGCTGCGCAGCTTTCCGATTCGCACTTGCAGCAACGGTAAGTTCAACGAACACCAACGGCTCGGACGGCCGTGTCTGCTCTTCCACATCGAGAAGTGCAGCGGACCATGCGTCGGCAACATCGAACACGACCAGTATCTGCAGCAGGTGGGAGAACTGTGCGACTTCCTCGATGGCGACACCGACGAGATCGTCGATCGGCTCGAGACCGACATGCGCGCGGCTGCCAAGGAGCTCGAGTTCGAGAAGGCCGCGCGGCTCCGCGATCGATGGACCGCTGTGCAGCGCGCGATCGAGAAGCAGCAGATGGTCGCCGAGCGCAGCGAGGACATCGATGTCATTGGCCTCGCCGAGGACGAACTCGAAGCAGCGGTGCAGGTGTTCTTCGTCCGCAAGGGTCGGGTCGTCGGCCGCAAGGGTTTCATCGTCGACAAGGTCGAAGACCTCAGTCCGGGGGGCCTGGTCGACCGGATCATGGAAGAGATGTACGGTGACGAGCCGCCGCTCGGGATCCCCAAGCAGGTACTCGTTCCCGTCGACGCGGAAGACCGAGAGACGTACGAGGAGTGGCTCACCCATCTCCGCGGGTCACGGGTCCAGATCCGAGTTCCCGTTCGTGGTGACAAGCGTGGTCTGCACGAGACGGTCACTCGCAACGCGAAGGAGGAGTTCACCCGCCATCGCCTTCGCCGGGCGGCTGATCACAACACCCGCAGCCGGGCGCTGACCGAGCTGCAGGACCTGTTGCATCTGCCGGAGGCGCCGCTGCGGATCGAATGCTACGACATGGCCCACATCCAGGGCACCGATTACGTCGGGTCGATGGTGGTTCTGGAAGACGGGTTGCCGAACAAACGGGAGTACCGCAGGTTCAAGGTCAAGACCGTCGCAGGCAACGACGATTACGCCGCGATGGAAGAGGTTCTGACCAGGCGGCTCACGGCCTATCTGGAGGAACGTGACCAGCCTGTCAACGAACGTGGCGACCGCCCCGGAAAGTTCGCTTACCCGCCGCAACTGCTGCTCGTCGACGGCGGCAAGGGCCAACTCGCCGTCGCCGAACGAGTCGTTCGTGCGCTGGGATTGTTCGACGAGATCCCGATCGCGTCGCTGGCGAAACGGTTCGAAGAGGTCTACCTCCCAGGCGACAACCGTCCGGTCAACGTGCCCCGTGGGGGAGAAGCGCTGTTCATGTTGCAGCGAATCCGCGACGAAGCGCACCGATTCGCAAACACCTTCCACCGCGAACTGCGTGGCAAGCGGATGACCAAGAGTTCGCTCGACGACATTCCCGGCCTCGGCGACACCCGCAAGGCACGTCTGACCAAGGAACTCGGCGGCGTCAACGCGGTGAAGGCGGCGTCGCTCGACACCTTGGCCTCGATCAGCTGGCTGCCGGATTCCGTCGCCGAGGCGATCTTCGCCAAGTTCCACCCGGAGCCACCCACCGTGGCGACGGCGGCTCCGGGGAACGATCACGACTGAATCAGTGCCCGGCAGACACCTTCGGCTCGATGTCGGTGTTCTTCTTGTTGTACTGCAGGCTCATCACGATTGCGACGGTGAGCATCGTGACGATCACACCGAGCGAGATGTAGGTGTTCAGGTGTACCCAATGCGAGATGGTCATCTTGATGCCGACGAACACGAGAATGCCGCCGAGAGCGTGCGACAGGTAGTGGAACTGCTCTTTCGCGTTGGCGAGCAAGAAGTACATCGCGCGCAACCCGAGAATCGCAAACGCGTTGGACGACAGAATGATGTATGCCTCGTTCGACACCGCAAGGATCGCGGGAACGGAGTCGACCGCGAAGATGATGTCGGTCGCCTCGACGACCACGAGCGCCGCGAACAGTGGTGTCGCTGCGCGCTTCGCGTTCTGCATCGTGAAGAACTTGTGGCCGTCGAATTCGGTGGTGACTGGCATGATCTTGCGCAGCAGCGACAGCCCCATCGTGGCTTCTTTGGCTTCGTCCTGGTTGCGATGCAGGAAGATCTTGACCCCGGTGTAGATGAGGAACACACCGAAGATCAGGAGCACCCACCAGAACTTGGTGATCAGCGCCGCGCCGAGGATCACGAAGATCGCCCGCAAGGTGAGAGCACCAAAGATTCCCCAGAATAGGACCCGATGCTGGTACTTGAGCGGGATTGCCATCGCCGTGAACAACATCGACCAGACGAACACGTTGTCGACGCTGAGCGACTTCTCGATCAGGTAGCCGCTGATGTATTCACCGACCCAGCTAATCAGCCAGAATCGCCAGGTTCTCGGCCAGCCGATCAGCTTGATCGCGGCAAACAAGAAGGCAGCCAGAAAGGCGAAGACGAAGGGGCGGAAGAGG
>JANOEM010000095.1:0-2158 GCA_031413195.1 Actinomycetes bacterium | reverse complement strand
GGCCGCCGAGGCCGGCCGCATCTATGAAACCATCGGCGCCCGCGGCCACTTGGCGCGAACGGACGCCGCCCTCACCGCGCTCGGTGTGAAACGACACAAGCGCGCCACCCCGGCGAGCAGCGGGTGGGAGTCACTTACCGCCAAGGAGCTCGAGGTCGTCGAGCTGATCGCCGATGGTCTGAGCAACCCCGAGATCGCCGATCGCCTGTTCATCTCGCGGCGCACCGTCGAGACACACCTTGCCCACATCTTCCGCAAGCTCACGATCGGCAACCGAACCCAGCTGGCGACAACGGCCGTCGGACGCCGCCGTCCGTCGACGCATCGACCCGGTGCCGACGCTGGATAATCACCCGCTCAACGTCGAGATCGCACCCGCGTGCCTCAACCGAGCGAGACGTTGGTGGTGGTTGGCCTGGTGCGGCCGTCATCGATGCCGAGCGCAGACGACAGGTCGCCAGCGGTGTGTAGGGGGAGTGACCTCGCTCAGCGTTTGCATCAGCGCCCGGTCACAGTCCAGTCGCCGGGAAGCAGTGCACGGACGCGCTCGACGGTGTCGTCGAGACGACGTCGACTCGCCTCGGGGATCGCTGGCCGGGCCACGATCTCAGGACAACTCCTCCTGTCTCTGAACTTCATCTGTCTACAGCAGACAGATCGGTGTTCAGGCTTGTCTCCGTGCTAGGTGCCCGAAGGTCGTCGACGTGTATTGCGTGCGGTCATTCCCGGTGTGCAGGGCCGGGTGCTCACGGTGCTCGTTGATACGACGGCCGAACTCAGTCTGCGGACCTTGGCCCGTCTGGCCGGCGTGAGCGTCGCTCAGACCTCACGGGTGCTTCCCGGCTTCGTCGAGCTTGGACTTGTCGAGCGACGCGAAGTGCCGCCTTCATCACAGTTCAGACTCGTCCGTTCCAACGTCGTCGTCGTTCGGCATCCACGTAGACAGAGGAATCACACGCGGCGGGCAGACCTCGCACGCTGTCGGTATCGAACAGCTCACGGCCGCCTGAGACGCGCCAAAGGCATCATCGGATGGCTACCGTCTGCGATTGGCCTCGGACGGCTTGGGTACTGTTCGTGACCGTGGGCATCAGCGCGATGGTGGGGCGGGAGGACGATCTCGAGAAGATCGCCAGCTTCTTCGCCAACGCTCGTCAGACGCCCCGCGGCCTGGTGATCGAGGACGCGCCCGGGTCCGGCAAGACGACTGTTTGGGCAGCGAGCCTCGCGAGAGTCGTAGGTGCCGACGTGTTGTCGTGTCGCCCTGCGGAGTCAGAGGCGACACTCTCATTCGCCGCGCTGAGCGATCTTCTCGGCTCGGCCATCGACGACGTTGCGATCGACTTGCCCGCTCCACAGCGACGAGCGCTGGACGTGGCGCTCGGGCTCGATCCCGTCGCTGAGCGCGCCATCGATCATCGCGCCGTCGGTGCGGCGACACTCTCGGTGCTGGTGGCTCGGTCGCGCCAGCGACCGTTGGTGATCGCCGTCGACGACCTTCATTGGCTCGACCTGCCTTCTGCCCGGGCGATCGGTTTTGCATTCCGGCGACTCACCGTCGAGCCGGTCACGTTTTTCGCCACCGCCCGCCCCCAAGCGGAGAGCACGCCTGCTGTCGAGCACGCTGATGTCCGCCGCGACCATCGCGTCGAGCGACTCAGGCTCACCCCGCTCAGCGTGTGGGCGGTGGAAAACATACTGCGTGATGAGCTCGAACTCACGCTGCCGCGAACCGCACTCGTGCAGCTCCACGCCACCGCCGGCGGGAACCCGCTGTTTGCGATCGAGTTGGGGCGGGCGCTCATCCGGCGCCGGTCGCTGCCGAGCCCTGGTGAGCCGTTGCCTGTCGAGGGCGATCTACGCGCTCTGTTGACTGCCCGTCTACGTCGCGTTTCCGATGAAATGCGCAGGGCCCTCCTGCTGATTGCCCTGTCGTCGAATCCTGTCGAGGATGTGCTTGCTGGAGCGTGCGGACTCGAATGGGACCAAGCCATCGGAGACGCACGCCGGGCGGGCATAGTACGCGCTGTCGATGGACGCGTTCGTTTCGTTCACCCTCTCTTCGCCGGGGTGGTCGTCGCGGACGCAACCGACCGGGAGCGCCGCGATGTGC
This sequence comes from Actinomycetes bacterium, assembly GCA_031413195.1. GTDB lineage: Bacteria > Actinomycetota > Acidimicrobiia > Acidimicrobiales > Ilumatobacteraceae > WLMZ01. Next base: position 45 of record JANOEM010000095.1, on the reverse strand, counting down.
ATCGCCGGTTGGCGATGGTGACCAACGACGCCGAACAGCGAGCGC
>JANOEM010000094.1:0-7355 GCA_031413195.1 Actinomycetes bacterium | reverse complement strand
GCCGACCTGATTCAGCGGCAGTTCGCGCGTCATTACCTCGAGGTGCTGCGCAGCGCCAGGGATCTCTACCTGGCCGGCGGCGAGAACGTGCGGCTTGCGCTGGAGCTCCGCCAAACAACTGCAGGTCAGAGGCTTTTTCTGGGTTTCAGAACGAGCCCGTGCTCACAAAATGCTCACAAAATTTCTCCGATGAGCGCGTCAGCGAGGAGTGCGGCGTTCTGGTCGTCGCCTGGCATGACGTGCGCGTACACCTTCAATGTGACGCTGACGTCGGCGTGACCGATTCGCTGGCTGACGACCTTGACCGGCACGCCGGCTGCCAGCGCCGCGGTCGCATAGCTGTGACGAAGATCGTGAAGACGAATCGGCGGAAGGCCTGCCGCCGCGGCGAGATCCTTGAACAGGTCTGAGAAAGCCTCGGGGTTCGGCGCGGAGCCGTCGACAGCGGTGACGACCAGGTGGTCGCGGTCCTGCCAACCGGCACCCATCAGCAAGCGGTCCTCGGTCTGGCTCTTCTTCCACGCCTTCAGCGCCGCTACCGTGGCGGGCCCGATCGCAATCGTGCGGTTCCCGCGCGCCGTCTTCGGTGTTGACGTCGAGATGGTCTGGCCATACCGAATGCGCGTGGAACGGATAGCGACAGTGCCCGCTTCGAGATCGACATCGGTCCATCGCAAGCCGAGCACCTCGCCACGTCGCATCCCCGTCGTCGCCATGAGCACCCACACTCCAGCCCAGCGGTGCGAGCTCGTGCAGCGCGTGAACGTGCGAAGTTCTTCGGCGTTCCACACCTTCATCTCCGGGGCCTGCCCTCGAGGCGGGTCCGCGGCATCGCACGGGTTCCTCTGCAAGCGACCCCACCGCACGCCGTCACGGAATGCCTTGGTCAACATGCCGTGGACGTTCCGCACAGTCTTCGGGGATAGGCCCGGTCCGAGTCCGCGCCTCGTTTCCGTGCGGCCCTCGGCGAGTAGCCGTCCGTAGAGGACGTTCAGCATGGAGCCATCGACTGCGGCGAGTTGCGCCCCGCCGATCGAGGGCACGATGTACAGCCGGATCATGTGGTCGTAGGAGTTGACGGTTGACGGTCGAAGCCCCGAAGCCTTGGCCGGGAGCCACTCATCGAGCAGGAAGGAACTGAGCGTGACCCGTTTCGGTCGGACGAATGTGCCGCGGGCCGAATCCGACACGACCTGCGCCTCCGCCGCTTCCGCTTCCTTCTTCGTGCGGAACCCGCGCCGGTACATCTGAGTGCGCGTTCCGTCCGGTGCCGTGACGCGGGTAACGAACGTCCACGTCCCCCGCGTTGCATCGCGCTTGACGGTCATGACTGACGTCCAATCCCATTGAGCAAGCCCGCCTTGCGTGCCGCCATGATTCGCTTCCCGGCCGTGCTGGACGACACTCTGCACGCCTTCGCCACCGCAGCCGTTACACCACCGTTGGGATAAGCCTCGCGATACGCCTTTGCCGCCTTGACCAGTTCGTCGTAGCTGACCGGCACGCCGCGGTGAGGGCCGAACTCGACTACGTGCTCCTTCCGCTTGCGCTTGAGCTCGTCCGTCGCGGACCGCTCGATCTGGACTCCCGTGAGTCGAAGATCTCGCCGCGCCTTCGCGATGATCTCGCCGAGAGGCAGGCGGCGCAGGGCGCTGGCCGAGATGGGCGCTGGCTTCGAGCGGACCTGTATCTGCACCGGTTCGTACCGGCCGCGAACCCGCTCCCACTCGATGCCGAAGGTCCAGAGTTGCCCGGACGGCTCCTTGCAATTCCTGACGGTGCCCACCGGCGGGTCGCTCATCTTGCGACTGTGACAGGTTGGGAACGTTCCGTCCAGCACGTTCCGTATGGCCCGTGCCACTCGCCGTTAATCGGCTTGCCGAGTTCGCTCTGGTCGCTTCTCCCGTTCCCCTTGTGGGTCCCAAGGATGATCATCGTCCCGGCCGGGAGCGGCCCGTCGGCCAGGCCTTTGACGGGAGGAGGGCCGGTCACGCGACTGGGCTCGTAGAGTGACTCAAGCCCGCCCGCCGTGGAGGTGACGGACGAGCGCTCCGCCGAACCGACGGGCGTTCGGGCTTGCTGCCAACTTCTCGGCGATCTCCAGTGGGGTGTGCGGCGGATGCCTGTGCCTGCTTGTCATCGCCACGATCGCAGCGATGACGCCCGCCGGGTCTGCAATCAGAAGTTCGAGGAGGAACGCGTCTGGCCGAACCACTTCGAATCCCTCGGGGCGCGAGGGGACCGGGAAGTCGCGGATGTTGCTCGTCACGACGTGGGACGCTCCCGCGCCGATCGCTGCAGCCAGCACATGCCGGTCCTTCGGATCGTTCGTGCAGGATTTCAGGTGCTGTTCCCAATCGCTACGGTCGAGGCACGCACCCGGGAACGCCCTGCGCATGTTGGTCTTGACCTGATCGGCGGCTTTCGCCGCGGAGCCGGGGTCCGCGCCCCGCTTGACGCTGAGCTTGATGCCGTTTCGGTGGATCTCGTCCTCGATCTCTTCCTGCCAGACCGGGCGGATCAGTCCTTCCTCGGCGACGCTCAACAGGACATCACGAAGCCCAGGCGGAACGAGGACGCACGCATCGAGAACGGCGACCGGGCGGACGAATCCGCTCAGAAATCACCGTCTTGGTAGCCGTCGGGTGGTGAGATCTCGCGCAACGCTTGCGTCCGATCACGCTGTGACTCCCGGGCAAACTTCTGAACTGCGGACAACGGGAACCGGTGGTGGGTGCCGGCCATCACATGTGAAAGCGCCCCCTGCCTCGCCATCTTCAACAGATGGGGCCTGGACACGTTCAACATGTCCGCGGCCTCCTGCGACGTCAGCGTGTCCTCCTGTCCGGCGATCACGACCGTCTCGCCAGCATCCAGCGCCTGGGCGGCGGCGCGCATTACTGCGAGCACCTGGGCTGGGAGCAGGAACTGCTGGCCGCCGTACACGAGCGCAACGTCCCCTGGGGTCGGTCCCTGGAGCATCGCTGATACTTCACTCAAGCGCTTTCGCTCGCGCACGCTCTTCACCGGCTTCACTACCACGGGACTACTCATCGCGACCTCCTTCCAGCGGATGCACTCTAACCGAAATAACCGAAACGCACAACAGGGTTGTGCATGGCATGGCATGGCGAGTGTGCGAGAGGGGCAGGAGGTCCGGTCGTCCGTTGGCAGAGTCAACTTCCAAGGAAGCCGAACGGAGAACGAGGCGGGCAACGCCCCCCGATGCGGTGAGATTCGGCCGACTCGACGCCGAGGAATGAAACGGCCGCCGAGAGCAGGCGATCGAACAAGTCGTCGATCAAGTCAGTGATCGCGACCGTTGACGTTCAACGCTGGGCCGACCGATGTCACCGACCAGTTCGCCAGTTTCTCGGCTGAGAGGCCAGAGCGGTGAGCGTCAACGATGGCCGAGTCCCCGGATGAGTAGCGGCGTAGTCGGCCGATCAGGCGCGTTGGTACTCTCGGTCTTCGGCTTCGATGAGTCGGGGGCGCGCCCCGCCCGACTCCTGCTGCTCAGACTCTGTGTGGCGGCGCGTCGACACGGCGCTGGCCCCTCGCCGCAGTGTGATTTTCGTCACATCAGATGTTGGTACTTGTGTCCGTCTGTGTCCGACAGTCTCGTTTGGTGTCTGTGCGTATCACTGCGTCCGGGACGTTGTGGGGGTTGGGTTTGCGGTGGGTTGCGTCGCGAATGACATCGGTGTAGTGAAGACATCCTGATGCGTACTGCGGTCGTGCTCGACGGGTCGCTGGAGGATCTTCCGGCGATGTTGACGGTCGAGGAGTCGGCGCGTGTGTTGCGCATCGGGCGTTCGTTGGCGTACCAGTTGGCGAACCGCTATCTCGACGGCGGCGGGACCGATGGTCTGCCTGTGTTGCGCCTCGGTGGAGTATTGCGCGTCCCCGGTTTCGCGCTTCGCGAACTGATCACGACCGGCACTGTTGTCCAACTCACCGCCAGTCCGATCAAGACGACAACATCGCGCTCGCGTCAACCAGCGGTCCGTCGCAACAAGCCGACCGACCGCGCCCAACTGTCACTGCTGACTACGGACTGACCGGCCTCGCACTCATGCACACCTTCCCGACCGACGCACTACCTGGATTACAGACAAGTGCCCGAACGCGATCGGGAAGTCGATGTTGAGGGTCACGACGTTGTATGCGTCGAGTGCGGCGGCGACTGCGAACTACTACACGCGTTATCTGGCGCGCGCGCCTGGTGAGGTCGATGGTGTGTGGACCGGCAACCAGGCGGACGCGCTCGGTCTCGCCGGGAGTGTGAGCGGCGAGGCGTTGGAGTTGTTGTTGGAGGGCCGTGACCCTGTTCGTGGGACACGGCTCGGCTACCCACTCGCCGATCGCACACTGGCTGACGGTCGGGTGGTGCGCGCCGTGGCCGGGTTCGACGCGACGTTCTCGGCACCGAAATCGGTCAGCGTTCTATGGGCACTCACGCAGGACCCGCGTCTGTTGGAAGCGCACGACGCCGCCGTGTGCGCGGCGCTGGCGCATGTGGAGCGGTTCGGGTCGACGACGCGGGTGCGTGCTGATGGTCGTCGCCTGCATCCGGACTCGCAAGGTTTGATGATCGCCGCGTTCCGTCAGACGACATCACGGGCTGACGATCCACAGTTGCACACCCACGCAGTGGTCTCGGCGAAGGTGCAAACGGTGGATGGACGCTGGCTGGCCCTCGACGCCCGATATTTGAAGCGCTATCAGCGGATGCTCGGCGGGCTGTATCAGTCGGTGTTGCGCAGCGAGCTCGTGAATCGGCTGGGGGTGGCGTGGGGCCCGATCGTCAACGGCCAAGCCGAGATCGCCGGCATGCCCGCCGACTTGTTGGAGACGTTCTCCAAGCGCAGCACACAAGTCGATGTCGCCCTGGCCGCCAAACTCAGCGAGTTCCATGATCGTGAGGGTCGTGACCCGACACGGTGGGAACGGGCTGCCCTGACGCGTGAAGCCTCGGCGGACACTCGTGGTCACAAGACCGGCAACGGTGTCACAGATCTGCAGACACGGTGGACCGCCGAAGCTGCAGCGCTCGGGTGGACCGCGGTCGATCTCGTCGGCAGCATCATCGACACCGGGCGCGAGTTGAATGCTGAGCCGACAGCACGGGTCACCACCGCTCAAGTGGTGGAGGCGTTGTCGGTTGGCGGGTCGACATGGAACCGTGCCGACGTGATCCGTGCCTTGTGTGATGTCCAACGGCCGTTGCCGGGCATGCCGGCGTCTCGGTGGGCGCAAACCCTGGAGCGAGTATGCGACGCGGTGACCGAGATGTGTGTGGAACTCGACCCGGTCGAGGCGGCGGCGCCACGGCGGGTGTCGGATGGTCGGTCGTTGTGGTTGGAACCGGTCGCTGCGCATTTCACCACGCAGTGGGTGTTGGCCGAAGAGGAATACGTGTTGTCGTGGGCGCTCGACGCGCAGACCGCCGAGCCGCAACCATCGGCCACGGTGGAGCGCGGTCAGCTCGATGTGCTCCAGGCCGATGTCGCCGCCGCAGTCGCCGGACACGACCGGCTCGTCCTTGCGGTCGGCCCGGCCGGGACCGGCAAGACCACCACCTTGCGGGCCGCCGCGCTCGATCTCGATCGGCAAGGCCGTGTGGTGTTTGGGGTGGCGCCGTCGGCGAAAGCAGCAAGGGTGCTCGAGCGTGAGACCGGCATCGCGTCGGACACGCTCGCCAAACTGCTCTACGAATGGCAACGCGATGATCGCCCGCCACTCGATCGCTACCGGCTCCCGGCCGGGACGACGGTGATTGTCGACGAAGCCGGCATGGTCGGCACCGGCGCCCTCGCCCGTCTCGTCAGCCTCGCCGAACAGCATCAGTGGCGGCTGGCGCTGATTGGTGATCACCGCCAACTCCAAGCGGTCGGCCGCGGTGGGCTGTTCCACGAGTTGCGCGTCACCGGACGCAGTATCGAGTTGACCCGCATCCACCGCTTCACCGAGCCGTGGGAAGCAGCCGCGTCCTTGCAACTACGACACGGTGACCCGCGCGGCCTCAACGACTACTTCGACCACGGTCGGGTGATCGCCGACACCTTCGACAACCACCTCGCCCGGATCGCCGACCTGTGGCTCGACACCACCGCCCGACACGGCACGGCGGCGATCACCGCATCAACCAACGAACACGTCGACGCGATCAACGCCGCCGTCCAAACCGCACGGATCAACGTCGGCCAACTCGACCCAACCCGCGTGGTGTCGATCGGTGGCGGGGAGCGGGCGTACGTCGGTGATGTTGTGGCGACGCGCCGCAACGACCGCCGCCTGCACACCACGAACGGTGAACCGGTGCGCAACCGTGAACTGTGGACCGTCACCGGCGTACATGATGACGGCGGTTTGACCGTGTCATCACATCTCGGCAGCGGGGCAGTGACCTTGCCGGTCGACTACGTGGGTGAGCATGTTCGTCTCGGGTACGCGGCCACCGAGCACGGCAACCAATCCGACACTGTGACCATCGGTGTCGAGCTCGCCACCGCAGCGACCTCTCGTCGAGGCCTGTACGTCGCCGTCACCCGAGGCGAAGAAGCGAACCTGATCCTGGTCGTCACCGACGACCGTGACCTCGATCAAGCACGCGACATCCTCGAAGGCGTCCTCGCCAGCGACCGCGCCGACATCCCCGCCATCACACAACGCCGCGAACTGGCCGACACCGACCGAGCCCCACACCGCCACCAACCCGCAATGCAACCGCGGTGTCAGATCCCGCCATGGTTCGAACCACTCAGAACCCGAGTCCGCGACGATCTCGCCGAAGCCCAAGCTGACGCTGCCGCCGACGCCCGACAGATCGCTGAGCTGAAAGCCGACCTGGTCGCCGCAACGCGGCGACTCGCCGAAGCCAACCAAGCATGTGAGCCCTACCGGCCCGGCCTCGAGGCAGCGGAGAACGCCGTTCGGGCCGCCCGTGAAGAATGGTGGTCAGCGAACAACCGCGAACACCAGGCAGCCAAGGGGCGCCATCGCCGAGCCGCCCACCGCGACGTCGAACAGGCCAAGGGAGTTCTCGACGGAGCCCTGGCTCAACAGCAACGAGTCGAAGAGATCGCCAAGCCAGTTACCTCACGTCGCGACGCAGCAGCGGCTGAGGTGCGCAGCATCGAAATCACGATCAGACCCACCCAACAACTGATCGCAATGTCCGACCACGCCGGACGAGCGGCCTGGCTCCGCGACCTCGACCAAGCACTCGGCGATTGGCAGCAATGGGCGAACGGCAGCACCGTGCCGTCAGCGCGACTCCATCAAGCACGATCGATCCTCGAAGACCACATCACCCCAGCAAACCCCGCTTGGGCCGCGCTCGCCGCAGTGCT
>JANOEM010000093.1:0-18118 GCA_031413195.1 Actinomycetes bacterium | reverse complement strand
ACCTGGCCGACCGGATCGCCGTGATGTACCTCGGTCGGATCCAAGAGATCGGTCTGACCGACGACATCTTCAAGGGTCCCCATCACCCCTACACCGAGGCGCTGCTCTCGGCGGTTCCCAGCGTCGATGGAGAGATCACGTCCCGAATTCGACACGACGGCGAGATCCCCACGCCCGCCAATCCGCCTTCCGGGTGCGTTTTCCATCCTCGGTGCCCGCGTGCCATCGCCGGAGTGTGCGAGGTCACCGAACCACCATTGGTCGAGGTCTCTTTCGCCCACTCGATGCGCTGCCACATCCCGATCGACGAACTCCGCCGGTTACAACAGGGGAACTGAAACGTGGTCGCAGAGGCGGCACGCCCTGCAAACGTCGTTGTCATCCTGCTCGACAGCCTCAATCGGCACGCCCTCGGCTGCTACGGGGGTACAGAGTGGGCGACACCGAACCTCGACCGTTTCGCAGCGCGCTCGACTCGGTTCACCAACCATCACACCGGCTCGTTACCGTGCATCCCCGCTCGCCATGACCTGCTCGTCGGATCGTGGGACTTCCTGTGGAAGCCATGGGGTTCGATCGAGTTGTGGGAAGAGGCGATCACCGCCTCGATGCGTCGTGCGGGTGTCGTCACCCAACTGATCACCGATCATCCACACCTGTTCGAGACCGGCGGTGAGAATTACCACTGCGACTTCACGGCATGGCAGTACGAGCGTGGTCACGAGAGTGACCCTTGGAAGACCAGGGCCGATCCCTCGTGGGTGGGCGCGCCGAGTTTCGGTCGCGGTCACACCCACTACGACCTGTCCCGCGGGTACTTTCTCGACGAAGGGGATTTTCCCGGCCCGCGCACGATGACCGCTGCGGCTGATTGGCTCGGGCGGCATGCGCCCCATCACCGAGCGGCCGGTCAACGGTTCTTCCTCTGGGTCGACGAGTTCGATCCGCATGAACCGTTCGATACGCCCGAGCCGTGGGCATCGATGTACGACCCCGACTGGCAGGGCAAGAACCTGATCTGGCCGCCGTACGCGGTCGGGGCGATAGAGGCCGGTGTGATCTCGACCCGCGACGCTCGCCAGATTCGTGCCCAGTACGGATCGAAGGTCTCGATGATCGACCACTGGTTCGGTCGGGTGATGGATCAACTCGACGCGACGAACGGCTGGGACGACACGGTCGTCGTGGTGTGCACCGACCACGGCCACTACCTCGGCGAGCCGGACGTTCACGGCAAAGACATCTGGGGCAAGCCTGCGACACCGGTGTATCGCACCCTCGGCCAGACACCCCTGCTCGTCTGGTGGCCGGGAAGCCCGGCGACTGCCTCGACGGTCGATGCGCTCACCACCACGGCCGATATCCATGCGACCCTGCTCGATGCGTTCGGGATCACGGCGCCACACCGAACCCACGGCGAGTCCCTCGTGCCGCTGCTCGACGGCACTCGCAGCGAGGTTCGTGACTGGCTGCTCACCGGCGTCTGGGGCCGTGAAGTGCATCTCGTCACCAACCAATGGCGTTACGCCCGCGGTCCGGATGGCGCCAACGCTCCGCTGTCGATGTGGTCCAATCGCTGGAGCACCATGCCGATCGGGCGGGCCCCCGACTTCAAGATGCCGCCTCCCGATGACCGGGCGACGCTCGATTGGATGCCGGGTTCATCCGTTCCGGTGATTCGCCAGCCGTTTCGGGCCGGAGATCTCTTGCCGTTCTGGGCGATGGCTGCGAAGTACGAGACACTGTTGTTCGACCGGATCGAGGATCCGGGCGAGACCCACGATCTCTCCGCCACCGCCGAGGCCAAGGGCGCAACAGAACTGCTCCGCCATGCGATGACTACGGTCGAGGCGCCCGACGACCAGTTCGCCCGGCTCGGTTTCCCATAGCGGGCCCGTGCCCGGCCAGTAGGCTGGCCAACCTATGACTCGCAGCTACGCCATCCGGACCTATGGGTGCCAGATGAACGAGCACGACTCCGAGCGCATCGCCGGACTGCTCGAAGCCGACGGTCTGGTCCTGGCCGAGTCCGAAGACGTCGCCGATGTCGTCGTCGTCAACACCTGCTGCATCCGTGAAGGCGCAGACACCAAGACCTACGGCAACCTCGGTCATCTGAAGAGCTGGAAGGACGCCGTCGAAGGTCGCCAACTGATGGTCGCCGGTTGCATGGCCCAGAAAGACCGCGACGGAGTCCGCAAGCGAGCGCCGTGGGTCGATGTCGTGCTCGGCACGCACAACGTGCACCGCGCCAGCGAGCTGCTCGGAGCCGCACGCACCAATGGTCCGATCACCGAGATCTTCGACGAGGCCGTGATCGACGACCATGCCATGTTCCCGAGCGCACTTCCGGTACGGCGAGACAGCAGCTACAACGCGTGGGTCACGATCCAGATCGGTTGCGACAACTCCTGCGCGTTTTGCATCGTGCCGGCCGTGCGCGGAGCCGAGATCAGTCGACCGTTCACCGACATCGTTGCCGAGGTCGAACAGCTCGCCGCCCAAGGCGTCACCGAGGTCACGCTCCTCGGCCAGAACGTCAACAGCTATGGCCGCGACCTCACCCTCGCACTGCGCCAGGGAGGCGATTCAGCCGTCCGGATCCGGCCGATGTTCTCCGAACTTCTGCGGGCCGTCGGTGCAGTTCCCGGAATTCGCCGCGTCCGCTTCACGAGCCCGCATCCCAAAGACATGCGCGCCGACACGATTGCGGCGATGGCCGAGACGGCATCGGTGTGTGAACATCTCCATTATCCGCTCCAGGCAGGAGCGGATCGAGTCCTCGCTTTGATGCACCGGGGCTACACCGCAGATCGATATCTGCAGCGCCTTGCCGAAGCCCGAACCGCGATTGCCGATCTGGCGGTCAGTACGGACATCATTGTCGGGTTCCCCGGCGAGACCGAGGCCGACTTCGAGCTCACGTTGCAAGCCGCCGCAGCGGCAGAGTTCGATTTCGCGTTCACGTTCATCTTCTCGCCGCGTCCTGGTACCGAGGCCGCGACGATGCAGCAGCTCTTCGTCGATCCGGCAGTCGCCGGGCAGCGGTTCGACCGCCTCAAGGCAGTCGTCGAGCGCAGCGCGCTCCGTAAGCACCAGGACCGGATCGGACGGACCGAGGAACTGTTGATCGAGGGGCCGTCACGCAAGGACCCGGAGATCATGACCGGCCGCACCAGGCAGAACAAGTTGGTCCATTTCCCTTCGCCAACGGTGATGCGTGCCGGGTCGTACGTGTCGGTCGAGATCGTGTCTGCGGCACCGCACCACCTCGGAGGCCGCTTCGTCGACTTCATCTCCGAGCCGATGCACAAGGTCCGGATACCGGTGGTGGCGGGCTGATAGCGCAGCCGGCTTCCTCTCCGCCGTTCGTCTTGGCGGTCCCGGGCGCTGCGGCCGTGTCACGCCTGGTCATCGTCGGGCCGACGGCGAGCGGTAAGAGCGATGTGGCGATGGCGGTCGCCACTGCCCGCAGTGATGTCGAGATCGTCGCGGTCGACGCGATGCAGGTCTACCGGGGTATGGACATCGGTACCGCGAAACCGACTGCGACGGATCAACGAGCAGTGGCCCATCACGGCATCGACCTCGTCGAGGCAAACGAGTCGTTCACAGTGGCGGACTACCAGAGAACGGCCAACGAGGCCCTCGACAACATCGCCCAGCGTGGTCACACGGCGATTCTCGTTGCCGGCACGGGGCTGTATCTCACCGCCGTGATCGACAACCTGACACTGCCCGGCGAGTGGCCCGAGATCCGCGCCGGCCTCGAGCACGAACTCGCCGCCGACTTCGACGTCGAAAACCTCTTCCGGCGCCTGGCCGGCCTCGATCCTGCTGCCGCTGCGAAGATCGAGCCGACGAATCAGCGGCGGATCATCCGTGCGCTCGAGGTGTGTCTCGGTAGCGGCAGGCCGTTCAGCAGCTTCGGGCCCGGCACCAACGCATATCCGCCGATCGACACACCCCAGATTGGACTGCGCTGGCCGCGCGACCTGTTGTCGGACCGAGTCCGCGAACGGGTCCACCGGATGATGGACCAGGGCCTGCTCGCCGAAGTACGTCGCCTGTGCGAGCAACCCGACGCTCTCTCCCGCACAGCGCGCCAGGCACTCGGCTACAAAGAGCTGATTGCGCATCTCGAGGGTCGAGCGTCCGTGACCGAAGCCGTCGACGAGATCGTCCTGCGGACTCGTCAGTTCGCGGTGCGCCAGGAGCGGTGGTTCCGGCGAGACCCTCGCATACGCTGGATAGACGTCACCGATGACCCCGTGTCGAACGTTGTCCCGGTCGTGCAGGAGTACTTGTGATGACCATTACCGTGACGAAGCATCATGGGCTCGGCAACGACTTTCTGGTCTGTGACACAGATCAACTCGGCCCCGCCGATTCGTGGCCGGACATGGCTCGTCGCCTGTGTGACAGGCAGCGCGGTGTCGGCGCCGATGGCCTGTTGTTCATGACGATCCTGTCCGACAACGAGTTGTCGATGGTCTTGCACAACGCGGATGGAAGTCGAGCCGAGATGAGCGGGAACGGGATCCGTTGCCTTGCTCAGGCCGCTTTCATGGCCCAGCGCCGAACCGACCCGGCCAACTACCTCGTCCACACCGATGCCGGTCCACGGTCGGTCAGCGTCACCGCCGTCGATCAGACGACCATCGACGCGAGTGTCAGCATGGGCCCGGTGACGGCGATCGAGGAACCAGGCGGTTGGGCGTTGATCGGAGCCGACCCAATGAGGCCGGTACTCCACCTCGCAACAGGAAACCCGCATACGGTGGTCGGCGTAGAGGACGTCGTGGTGGTCGATCTGCTCGAGCTCGGGATGAAGGTACCGGAAGTCAATCTCGAGATCATCGAGCCCGGTCCCGAACCGTTCGCGATCACGATGCGAGTTCACGAGCGGGGTGCAGGAATCACCCAGGCCTGCGGAACGGGGGCGTGCGCGAGCGCGTGGGCGGCAGTGCACTGGGGTCTCGCCGCGCCGGCCGACGGCGAAATTCTCGTGCACATGGATGGCGGGGATGCAAAGGTTCGTCTGCACGAACCCGAGTCCGGCCACGTCACGCTGGTCGGACCGGCCGTGTTCGTCGCCCGACTGCAGATCGAATCATCATGACAACTCCGTATCAAGAGGCCCTCGGCGCGACGCTGATCGAACGCACGAAGCGAGAACGCATCGTGTTGGTCGGTGTTGCGCTGAAGGGGCATACCGACGACGAGGTCGAGGCAAGTCTCGACGAACTCGCTTTGCTGATCGACACGGCTGGCGCAGACGAAGCCGGCCGGTTGACTCAGCGCCGCGATTCGCCTGATCACACCTGGTTCATCGGCAAGGGCAAGGTCGACGAGTTGCGCGAGATGTGTCTCGCGGTCGATGCCGACACCGTGGTCTTCGACAACGAACTGGCGCCTGCTCAGCAGTTCAACCTCGAGAAGAAGCTCGGTCGTACGGCGATCGATCGCACGGCGGTCATTCTCGACATCTTCGCTCAGAACGCACACACGCTCGAGGGCAAGGCCCAGGTGGAACTCGCCTTACTTCGCTATCGATTGCCACGATTGCGCCGAGGTGTTGGCGGCAACCTCACCCAGCAGGGTGCCGGTATCGGCACTCGAGGGCCTGGCGAGACCAAGCTCGAAGTCGACCGCCGGCGGATCATGAAGCGGATCACCAAGCTCGAACACGACCTGGTCGACTTGCAGCACACTCGCAATTTGCAACGCAAGGGACGAGGGCTCAGCGGCCTCGGGGCGGTGACGATCGTTGGTTACACCAATGCCGGCAAGTCGACCCTCTTGAACCAGCTCACCCAAGCCGGTGTACTCGTCGAGGATCGCCTGTTCGCAACGCTCGATCCAACGACACGTCGATTGTCGCTGCCGGGTGGAGAGCCGGTTCTGCTCACCGACACGGTCGGATTCGTTCGTCGGCTTCCGCACGGCTTGGTCCAAGCTTTCAAGAGCACACTCGAGGTTGCTCGTGACGCCGACTTCTTGGTCCATGTCGTCGATTCGAGCTCGCCCGACCCGGAGGGTGAGATGGCCGCGGTGCGCAAGGTGTTGGGTGAGATCGACGCGCTCGGCGTTCCCGAGATCCTGGTGTTCAACAAATCTGATCGTGACCCTGAAGCAGCAGCGCGCCTCGTCGAGGAGCACGAGGGTTCGGTTGCGTTGAGCGCGCTCACCGGGGCAGGCACCAAGGAGTTCCTGCAAGCCCTCGGCGACCGGCTCCGATCTTTGGCGACGGTTGTCGAGTTGCTGATCCCGTACGACCGGGGCGATGTCCTCGCATCCGTGCACCGCGAGGGCGAGGTCGTGTCGACGTCGAACGAGGAGGCGGGAATTCGTGTTCGGGCCCGTTTGGCGGGTGCGTCGGCAGGTCGACTCGATCCGTTTGTGGTCCACTCGTCCTGATCGGGCAGCATGGCAGATATGTCTCCGCTTATCCCCGTGAGCCAGCCCGGGTTCGTCCCGCCGCCGTATCCGTACGACCGCCTCGATCGGTTCAAGCCGGTCGCACAGTCCTTGCCGGGGGGCATGGTCGACTTGTCGATCGGCACCCCGTGCGATCCGCCCCCGCCGGATGTCATCGCTGCCTTGTCGACCTCGGACGCGGAGCGTGGGTACCCGCCGAGCATCGGAACGGCGCACCTTCGTCGGGCCGCCTCCAACTGGATGTCCCGCAAGTTCGGGGTCGAGGTCCCCGTCGATCAGGTCGCTGCGTGCGTCGGCACCAAGGAGTTCGTGGCGAGTACGGCTCACCTGCTCCGTCTGCGAACGCCGAGCCGTGACACTGTGCTCTTTCCAGCGGTTGCATATCCGACCTACGAGATGAGCGCAATCTTGGCTGGCTGCCGAGCCGTTCCAGTTGCCGTCACCGTCGCCGGGGGCATCGATCTCGGTGCGATCGATCCTGAAGATACGGCCAGAGCGCTGATGTTGTGGGTCAACAGTCCGAATAACCCGACCGGCGCCCTCGACGATCTCGGCGTCGCCGCAGCGTGGGGCCGCGCCAACGGCGTACCGGTGTTCAGTGACGAGTGCTATGCCGAGTTCACCTGGGATGGTCCGCCACGGTCGATTCTCGAACACGGCCTCGATGGAGTCGTTGCGGTGCACTCTCTGTCGAAGCGGTCGAATCTCGCGGGGCTCCGGGTTGGGTTTTACGCTGGCGACGCCGATCTCGTCAACTACCTCGAAGAGGTGCGCAAGCACGTTGGATTGATGGTGCCAGGACCTGTTCAAGCCGCAGCGGTCGTGGCTCTTGGCGACGATCGACACGTGACCGAGCAACGTGACAGATACCTGCGCCGAATGGACCGTTTGGCGCGGGCGGTGAGTCTGTGGTCGGCGATGACCGTGAGCATGCCGTCGGGAGGGTTCTATCTATGGTTTGATGCAGGGGATGGATGGGCTTTCGCCGAACGATTCGCGACGAAGGCGGGCGCGCTGGTGAGCCCAGGAGATTTCTATGGCTCCGGTGGAGCGAATAATGTGCGAATTGCCGTGGTCCAACCCGACGAGAGAATCGAGCTGGTCATCCAGCGTTTAGGAGTGAGCTGATGTCGTACCAGATTGCAACCGAACCCGCACGCGGTGGCCGCCGAAAAGGTCTGCTCGTGTTCGGTCTGATCATTTTCCTCGGCGGACTCGGAGCCGGAGCGGCGCTTTTCGTGACGAGCAGCTCGCAGTACGAAGATGCAGTGAAGAACCTGCAGCGCGCACCCGTGGGTTGCGACACCGAGTTCAGTTTCACGGGCACGGGAACGTTTATTTTCTACACCGAGACCAAGGGCACCGTTGGCGAGATCCGCGGCGATTGTGAGAACACCGACACCGACTACGACCATGGCGACGGGCGAATCAGGGTCAACCTGACATTCGCAGATGCAGACGGCAACGAGATCAATCTCGATCGTGAGAGCGGTGTTTCCTACGACGCCGGCGGCTTTGTCGGCAGCTCCATTCGATCGGTCGTCATCGACGAGTCCGGCGACTTCACCCTCGCGGTCGAGAGCGACGACAGCGATTTCGTGATCGCAGTCGGCCGCGACCCGAAGAAAGACTCCGAGTCGCTGCAACTGATCGCGATCGTCGTTGCCGGCGCCGGCCTACTGATCGGCGGACTGTTGATCCTGCTCGGTCTGCGGCGCAAACCAGCGCCACCTGCACAGTCCGGTCTTGGCGGCGCGCAGTTTGCGCCGTCGCCTTTCGGTGCGCAAACGGCTGGGTATCCCCAGCCGTTCGGTCAGGGAGGACCTCCGTCGGGGCCGCCGGGCCAGGTGCCCCTATCCCCGGTGAATCCGTACCCTCAGCCACCCTCCCCGCCGAGCGGCGGCAACTGGGGTGCGCCACCTCAATAGAGGATGGGCCGGATTTCGTCGACCTACAGTCGGCGCATCACGGTGACGACACGACCGAAGATCACGACTTCGGCGGCGGGAAACACCATCGGCTCCAGTCGTGGGTTCGCCGGCAGCAACGTGATGACGTTTCCCTTTCGCTGATAAGTCTTGACGGTTGCCTCTTCGCCGAAGATCCCGGCAATCACGATGTCACCGTTATCGGCAGTTGCTTGCTGGCGGGCAACAACGAAATCGCCGTCCAAGATGCCGGCGTCGATCATCGAG
Organism: Actinomycetes bacterium; assembly: GCA_031413195.1. GTDB lineage: Bacteria > Actinomycetota > Acidimicrobiia > Acidimicrobiales > Ilumatobacteraceae > WLMZ01. The sequence goes on along the minus strand of JANOEM010000093.1, from coordinate 9,482 downwards.
TCACCACGGACACGAAGCATGAACAGATCGCCGTCGCCCGTGAAGTCGACCGGCATCGGCAGGAGCTCTTCGACGTTTTCTTGGGCGAGAACGTCTGTACCGGCTGCGACATCGCCGATGAGAGGAATGTGGCGGACGGGGCGACGCTCCATAGCAACGCCGGAGTTGGGGTCGTACCGCACCTCCATCGCCCGTGGTTTGGTGGGATCGCGACGAAGGAAACCCATTCGCTCGAGTGATGCCAGGTGGCTGTGAACCGTGGAGGGCGACGTGAGCCCGACAGCTTCACCGATCTCGCGGACCGAAGGTGGATACCCCCGCTCACGCATGTTGGCTTCGATCACATCGAGGATCTGCCGTTGGCGGGCGGTGAGTTGGGAGTCGGTCATGCGTTGCAGCGTACAGATGTTCGACGCGTGTGTCAAACATCTGTTCCACGGACATTTGTTCGATCGAAGGGTTGACATCGAACGGTCGTTCGTGTGACACTGCGTACGCCTGTTCGACGAACGGGTGATCGATCGCAATCCCTGGAGTCCCATCGTGTCCGTCCCCCTCACCACATCCTTTACCGGGCAGTTCCAGGTCGGCCAGTTCCAGGTCGGGCAGTTCGACGTTCGTCTGGGCTCTGTTCGCCCGAGCCACTCGGTCTATGTGCGTCGTCGGCTGATGGTTGCGCTTGTGTTCGTTGCTCTTTGCGCCGCGATCGGGCTGTCGGCGCATTCGGTCCTGGCGGATCGCGGGGGTGTACCTGCCTCCACCCCTGCGATCCAGCCAGTGAACAGCCCTCTGGGCGCTCCGGAACCGGCTTCGGCTCCCCTTGGCGTGCTGAGCCCACGCGCCTACATCGTGCAGCCCGGCGACACGCTTTGGGCAATCGCAGATCGGATGCACGGCCAGACCGGCATGTCCGACTATGTCGATCAGTTGGTGACAGCAAACGGAGACGCAGCGATTCAAGTCGGCCAGGTGCTCGCGCTGCCATAGACCGCGCCGTCTATCCTGAAGGAATGCATTGCCCGTCCTGCCGCGCCGACGACACCAAGGTCGTCGATTCGCGTCTGGCAGACGAAGGCGGCGCGATTCGACGGCGTCGGCTTTGCTCGCAGTGTGCGCATCGGTTCACGACGTATGAGCGGCTTGAAGAGCTGCCGCTGATGGTCGTCAAGACCCACGGTGGACGTGAGCTTTTCGACCGCTCGAAAGTGATGGCCGGAGTCCAGTCGGCGTGCAAGGGTCGGCCCGTCTCGGCCGAACAGCTCCACGTTTTGTCGATGTCCGTCGAGGACGAAGCCCGGCTCCATGGGAACGAGGTTTCCAGCGCCGTGATCGGCGTGACCGTCCTTGATCGGCTCCGTGAGCTCGACGAGGTCGCGTATCTCCGTTTTGCCAGCGTTTACAAGAACTTCGACGACGCCGGCGACTTCGTCGAGGAGATGCAGTTGCTGCACAAGTTGCAGTCGACCGAGCCGTAGCGGTGTCGACGGTCAGGATCGCACGTACCGGCTGAAGACGAAGTGATCATCCTCGAGCAAGTGGGCCAGCCGGAAGGGTCGGTGCAGCCGCGGAGCGCCAGACGTGGCCCGGTCCCCATCGCCGCCGATGATCAGCGGAGATGTCGTGATGTTGACCTCGTCGACGAGGTCGGCTGTCGCCAATGCTCCGTTCAGCATTGCGCCACCTTCGGCCTGTACGAACGATGGGTTACCGGGTAGGGCGTGCATCGCAGTGACGAGATCGACATCGCCGACGCCTGCCCGGATGGTCTCGATCGGCACGGATGGCGAGTCCTCGGCCATGATCAGGAACCCTGCACCCGTTGCGAACAGCGCGATGTCCGGATCGACGTTCCCGTTCCTGCTCACGACCCCGATTCTCTGCCCGGGTTTCGTTGGCGGCCCATAACCCTCGGCCCGAACCGTGCCCGCCCCGACGATGATCATGTCTGCAAGCGAACGAAGCGTCAGCAACACCTGCCGGTCTGCGTCGCTGGACAGTCCGGCTGATGCACCGTCTTGATTCGTCGAGCCATCGATGCTGGCGACCATGCACAATCCGATCCACGGGCGTCCGGAATCCGGTCGCTCGCGGGCGGCGCTGTACGCAGCCAATGCGTCGATCGGTCCGGCTGGTGGGGGATACACGCGCTGCACGGCGCGATACTTCCACCATGACCGAAACGGCGTCGAATACAGCGTCTGGTGAGCCCGATCGTGCAGCCGACAGGACCGTGTTCCGCACATGTCCGCTGTGCGAGGCCGGCTGTGGGCTCGAGATCAAGATCACGGACAACCAGGTCGTGCGGATCAGGGGTGACCGCGACGATGTTTTCAGCAAAGGTTTCCTGTGCCCAAAGGGTTCGACGTTGAAGCAGTTGCACGACGATCCGGACCGTCTGCGGATGCCGATGGTCAGAAAGAACGGCGTGCATGTCGAGGTGAGCTGGGAAGAGGCATGGCTTGCGGTGAAGCACGGACTCGACGAAGTCATTGCTCGCAGCGGTCGGGACTCGATCGCGGTCTACCAGGGCAACCCGTCCGCACACAGCCTGTCGGCGATGACCTTCGGGCGGTCTCTGTCCCAGGCGGTCGGCACGAGGCAGCATTACAGCGCTTCCACGGTCGATCAGATGCCGCGCCAGGTGGCGGCTGCGTATGTGTTCGGCACAGCCGTGTCCGTCCCGGTGCCGGATCTCGACCGGACCGACTATCTGCTGATTCTCGGAGCCAACCCGTATGCGTCGAACGGCAGCCTGTGTACGGCGCCTGACTTTCCGGGGCGGATCGAGGCGATGCGAGCGCGGGGCGGGAAGTTGGTCGTCGTCGATCCGCGACGGAGTCGGACGGCTGAGGAAGCTGACGAGTGGTTGCCGATCATGCCAGGTTCGGATGCCCTCTTGCTGATGGCGATCGTGCATGTCCTGTTCGCGGATGGACTCGCCGATCCAGGGCCGGCGGTCTCGGCGGTTCTCAACGGGGTCGACGAGGTCCGCGTCCTGTCGATCGCCTTCTCGCCGGAGGCGGTCGAGGCTGCGACGGGCATCGACCCGGCCACGATCCGCCGCCTCGCGCACGAACTCGCCGATGCGCCCACATCCACCGTGTACGGACGGATCGGAACGACCACGACGGCTTTCGGAACTACGGCGTCGTGGCTGATCGACGTGGTCAACATCCTCACCGGAAACCTCGATCGAGCAGGGGGTGCGATGTTCGCCATGCCCGTAGCTGGCGGGGGATCCACCCGGGGTAAGCCCGGTACCGGCCGGCAGTTCCGAATCGGACGTGGGCACTCACGAGTTCGTCAGTTGCCCGAGGTGATGGGGGAGTACCCAGTGGCGGCGATGGCCGACGAAATCCTGGTTGCAGGAGACGGTCGGGTTCGGGCGATGGTCACGGTCGCCGGCAATCCGGTCCTGTCCACACCGAACTCGGCGAGACTGGATCGGGCCCTGGCCGAGCTGGACTTCATGGTCAGCATTGACATGTACCTCAACGAGACGACCCGCCACGCAGATGTGATCCTGCCGCCCCCCTCGCAGTTGCAGCGGAGCCACTACGACATCTTGCTGCTCCAATTCGCTGTCCGCAACGTTGCCAACTACAGCGCAGCCCCACTTCCCCTGGAACCCGGCCAGCCCGACGAGTGGGAGATCCTCGCCAAGCTCGCGATGCTGCTCCAGGGGTCCGACATCGACGCCGATCCAACAGTCGAAGACGACAAGCGGATCCGGTCGATGGTGCGCCAGGCGGTCGACGACGAGAACTCGCGGGTCTATGGCCGCGACTCGGTGGAGATCCTGGAACACCTCTCCGCCGACGGGCGTACGGGTCCGGAGCGCCTCCTCGACTTTATGATTCGCACCGGACCGTTCGGCGATGCGTTCGGACAGCAGCCGGGCGGAGCGAACCTGCAGATGCTGATCGACAACGTCCACGGGGTGGACTTCGGACCCCTCCAACCGCGACTTCCCGAAATCCTGCGAACACCTTCAGGCAGGATCGAACTCGCTCCCGGTCCGCTGGTGGCCGATGTCTCGCGGCTGCACGATTCGATGGTCACCGCATGCAACCGGGCGAATGATCCCAGCGGCGAAGCGGAGCAATGCTTCACCCTTGTCGGGCGTCGGCACCTCCGCTCCAACAACTCGTGGATGCACAACATCGAGGTCCTGGTCAAGGGGAAAGCTCGCTGCACAGTTCAGATCCATCCTGTCGATGCCGCGTCGATCGGGTTGGCGAACGGCGATCATGCTCGGATCACGAGTCGTGTCGGCGCTGTCGATGCGCCCGTTGAGGTCACCGACGCGATCCGTCAGGGCGTCGTCAGCCTTCCCCACGGCTGGGGGCATGGCGTCGACGGCACCGAGATGCGGGTGGCTGCCGGGCGGCCCGGTGTCAACTCGAACGTCTTGACGGACGAACTTGCACTCGATCCGTTGTCAGGGACGTCGGTCCTCAACGGCATTCCCGTCACGCTCGCGATCGCACCGCTGACAGCTACGACGCGCCGTTGATCAACTGCAGACGCGGTACCGGAGCACGCACGTGCACGGCGGCGCTCGGCTGATACCGCTGCAGCCATTCCAAGACCTTGTCGCCTGCCATAGGACGCGAAATCACGAAACCCTGGATGTGATCGCAGCCGAGCTCAGCGAGCCGCTGCCATGCCGTTGCCGACTCGACCCCTTCGGCGGTGGATTCGAGATGAAGGTTGCGGGCGAGTTCGATGATCGAGCTGACGATCACGAAGTCATCGTGGTTCCGTTCCAGATCGACGATGAACGAACGGTCGATCTTGACACCGTCGAGCGGCAGATGACGCATGTTGGCCAGCGACGAGTAACCGGTGCCGAAGTCGTCGATCACGATTCGTGCGCCCAGGTTGCGCAGGTCGAGCAAGACGTCGTGGATCACCTCTCGCTTGGTCATGACCGCGTTCTCGGTGATCTCCAACTCCAGTGCAGAGCCGGCGATCCCGGTGTCGGTCAATGCTTGGCGGACCACGTTGGGAAAGTGCGGATTATGCAGATTCTGGGCCGAAACATTGGCTGCAATGCGCACCGACCAACCGGCCGATTGCCAACGGGCCAGGTCGGTGAGTGAGCGGCGGAGCACGAACTGGGTGATGGGCTGCATCAGTTCGGTTTGTTCGGCGAGCGGCATGAACTCCGATGGCTGGATCAGTCCGAGTGTCGGGTGCTGCCAACGCAGCAGCGCCTCGAAACCGAAGACAGAGCCGGTTCGAGTGCTCGCCTGCGGCTGGTACTCGACGAAGAGCTCGCCGCGTTCGAGGGCCCCCTCGAGCTCGGAGATCAGGTTGAGCCGTCCGAGTTGGCGGCCTGTGTCGTGGCGGCTTCGCACGTGCACACCAAGGGAATCGCGCTTTGCGGCGTACATCGCGATGTCGGCAGCTTGCAGCAACGCTGCTGGTGTGTCGGTCTCGATATCCATCACCGCCATGCCAATGCTTGCAGTGAGATGAACGGGGAAGCCGATACTCGTGTAGGGCTCGGCCAGTGCATCGTGCAGCTGCTGGGCCCATTGACGGGCTTCCTCGCTGGTCTTGGTATGCACGAGCAGGGTGGCGAACTCGTCGCCACCCAAGCGAGCGGACATCTGCCCAGGACCGTGGAGAGCCTCGAGTCGTTCGCCGACTTCGCAGAGGATCTGATCACCGATGTGGTGGCCGAGCAGGTCGTTGATCGACTTGAATCCGTCGAGGTCGAGTACGAGTACGGCCCGACACGTCGACGTCCGATCCGACGAGGAAATGACTGTTGCAAGCCGGTCGACGAAGGCTCGGCGGTTCCACAGGTTGGTGAGGCTGTCGTGGGTTGCTTGGTGTTCTTGGCGCAGGGCCCTGCGCGCACCGTGGTGGATCACCAATGCGGTCATCATGCCGAGTGGGAGCATGAGCAGGCTTCGTTGCGAGATCACGACCACACTCGGTGCCAGTGCGATCAGTGCGGCGTCGGTCGGTGATCCAGAGATCAGGCCTTTCGGCCACAACTCACTGAGGCTCGTGTGCCCGAACAGCACGATTGCGGTCGAAGTCATGATCCCGTTCACGACCAACAGGCTCAAGCCCGCCGCGACCATCACGATGACCCATGTCAGATCGATCGACCTGCTCGCGTCAGTGAGCACTTCCCGTTGGCCGGTTCGGTCCAACAGCAGGCCGGCTGCCGCGATACTCAGCGCAAGCTGGGCCCCGTTGAATGCGACCTTGTGGGTGGCCTTGCGATGGTACAGGTCGGCGCAGATGCTCGCTCCGGCGATTGCGAGAGCTGCTGTCAGAGTCGATTCGATGAATATCAGGGCGACAGCGAAGGCCCACGACGAAGTGATCTCGTAACCTTCGTCGAGCTGAAACCACCGTAAGGGAAAGATCTCGCCGATGATGAGCAGGGCGATGAACGTCAGTGACGTCACCGGATGCCGAAGTCCAAGCGGATTTGTCTGGAGCAGCAGCCCAACCACGCTCGTCGCCGCGATGACGACGGCGCCGACGTAGACGAGAAGAAGTGCCCGCTTGAGCGTTATCACCGTGTACCCGTCAGGGTGACGGTCGATCGCTCCCGATCGTTCGACATTTCGATTCCCATTGCACTCCGCCCGCTCGTCCCAGCCGCCGCGTCGAGCCACTCCCGCTCGAATGACCGACAGGAAAAGGGTAAGCGTTCGTGCGCTGAGTGGCAAGAGCAGCACGCTCTGTATTGCAATAAGAACACGCTCACGTTCCGTGACTTTTTGTCTCGATACCGTCAAGTTCGAGGGTGTCGTCCAGAGTTCGTCCAGAGTTCGTCCAGAGCTAATTCACATGGTTATGCCCCTTTCTCCCCACAGGCACAACGTCCTACTGTGATCCCCGTGATGGGCTGCGGCGACGAGGCGCGGAAGAGAGGGCGCACCGTTGGACAACTCGATTCATCGGAGGGGCGGCTTGGGGCAGGAATCCCGAACCTGCGACCTTGCGCCGCGGCCACATCACGGAATCCGCTGGGTCATCCAGACAGAAAGTTGTGCACGTGCGAAAGTTGCGCTTGACAGCGGTGTAACTACAATGGTGTAATCTTCATTCCGCTACTGGTTGTGTCCAAAAGGTGGGTCGGGGGACGTACAGCACAACATGTTGTGTTGAGTGCGGATGTGGCGGCAGCGCAGCCGCTCAGCCGTTCGATTGCCCGGCGGTCCGAAAACGAACAATTCCGTCGGCGAACGGACAACACCAAAGCCCGATCATTGCCCACGACCATTGCCCACGACCAGACCCGTGGCCCTCGAAAAGTTTCATCGAAAGTAGGAATCCCGAATGTCCCTGGCGCCAGAACGACTCTCCATTGGCCTCCGCCGTCACTTCACCTCGGCCGGGGTGCACCCGTACGACCAGATCACCTGGGAACGTCGTGATGCACGAATCAGCAACTGGAAAGACGGGTCGGTCGCCTTCGAACAGCTCGGGGTCGAGTTCCCGGTCGCGTTCTCGCTCAATGCAACCAACATCGTGACTCAGAAGTACTTCAGGGGCGCACCGGGCACGCCAGAGCGTGAGAACTCGCTTCGTCAGGTCATCGATCGTGTGGTCGACACAATCACGACGTGGGGCATCGAGGGCGGCTACTTCGTCGACGAGGCCGAGTCCGACGCCTTCAATGCCGAGCTCAAGTTCATCCTCGCGACGCAGCGTGCGGCGTTCAACAGCCCGGTGTGGTTCAACATCGGCGTCGACGGTGTTCCTCAGCAGGCGAGCGCATGTTTCATTCTTTCCGTCGACGACACGATGGATGGCATCCTCAACTGGTACCGCGAGGAAGGCACGATCTTCAAGGGCGGCTCCGGGTCCGGGATCAACCTGTCGAAGATCCGTTCCAGCCAGGAACTGCTCCAAGGCGGCGGAACGGCTAGCGGTCCGGTCAGCTTCATGCGTGGCGCGGATGCGTCAGCGGGCACGATCAAGAGCGGTGGCAAGACACGGCGCGCAGCCAAGATGGTCATCCTCAACGCCGATCATCCCGACGTCGAGGAGTTCATCTGGTGCAAGAGCAAGGAAGAGAACAAGGCCAGGGTGTTGCGTGACGCGGGCTTCGACATGGATCTCGACGGCAAGGATTCGTTCAGCATCCAGTACCAGAACGCGAACAACTCGGTTCGCTTGACCGACGACTTCATGCAGGCCGTGCTCGACGACGACGACTGGAACCTGGTCGCAGTGTTGGATGGCAGGGTGATCAAGACGATGAAGGCGCGCGATCTGTGGCGTCAGATCGCGACCGCGTCATGGGAGTGCGCTGATCCGGGCCTGCAGTTCGACACGACGATCAATAAGTGGCACACGGCCCACGCAACCGGCAGGATCAATGGTTCCAATCCCTGCAGCGAATACATGCACCTCGATGATTCGGCGTGCAACCTCGCCAGCATCAACCTGCTCAAGTACCTCGACGAAGAGGGCACCTTCGACATCGACGCCTACAGGTCGACGATCGAAGCCGTCTTCACGGCGCAGGAGATCCTCGTCGGACGCGCCGACTACCCCACCCCGGCAATCGGCGAGACCAGCCGCCAATTCCGCCAACTCGGTCTCGGGTACGCAAACCTCGGTGCTTTGTTGATGGCGCTCGGTCTGGCGTACGACTCGCCCGAGGGTCGTGCCTGGGCGGCAGCGCTCACGTCGCTGATGACCGGTCATGCGTATGCGACCAGCGCCCGCACCGCAAGTCGAATGGGGCCTTTCGCGGGCTTTGCCGAGAACGAGTCGTACATGCTCAACGTGTTGCGGATGCACCGCGATGCGAGCTACGAAATCGACACGGCTGAAGCGGTGCCGAGCGAGTTGCTGTTCGCCGGCCAGCAGGCTTGGGAGACAGCGGTCGTCGATGGCGAAGAGTACGGCGTTCGCAACAGTCAGGCTTCGGTGCTCGCACCAACCGGCACGATCGGTTTGATGATGGATTGCGACACGACGGGCATCGAGCCGGACCTCGGTCTGGTCAAGATGAAGAAGCTCGTCGGCGGCGGCAACATGAGCATCATCAACCAGACGATTCCTCGGGCGCTGCGCAAGCTCGGCTACACCGCTGAGCAGATCGATGACATCGCCGAGTACATCAGCGTCGAGAAGAGCATCCTCGGTGCACCACACCTGGCAGCAGACCACGTCGCGGTGTTTGCGTGCAGCATGGGTGACAACACCATTCACTACGAAGGCCACGTGCGAATGATGGGGGCAACTCAGCCGTTCCTTTCCGGTGCGATATCCAAGACCGTGAACATGCCAGAAGAAGCGACCATCGAAGACATCGAAGCACTGCACCTGTTGTCATGGGAGCTCGGCCTCAAGGCCGTGGCTATCTATCGCGACAACTGCAAGGTTGCGCAACCGCTTTCCACGGCCAAGAAGGGTGATGCATCGGTCGATGCCGAGGGCCGGCTTGTCGCCGGGACTTCCCAACAGGCCGACATCGCGGCACAGTCCGTGGA
>JANOEM010000092.1:0-19967 GCA_031413195.1 Actinomycetes bacterium | reverse complement strand
GTTTGGGGGTTGGTCGGCTACCCAGTCGTGCAGACCACCGATGAACGAGACGGTCGCTCCCGTGGTCGACGGTTCAGCGTACCCAAGCACTCGCCCGCACGCGAAACGGCCGTCCGACAACGGAATAAACCAGAGGTCGCCCGCGAGCAGCTCGTTGCTGCGGCGGGGAACGAAGGGGAACGATCGCTCACCCATTGGGTCGAGGGGGAAGTGTGGGTAGACGGTGCATGACACCAAAGATGATATCGACGCCGAACGCTGAGGATGACTCAGCCTGACGCGCCTCGCAGTTCGTCGGGGCGGAAGAGGCGGCCGATGGCGTCGCGGACTCGGTCTTCCTCGCCTGGCCAGAGATGGCCGTAGACGTCGAGGGTGACCTTGGCGGACTTGTGGCCGAGTGCCGCCTGGACCTGCTTCACGCTGCAACCTGCGTGGATCAGAGCGCTGGCGAAGAAGTGGCGCAGGTCGTGGAACGTGATCGACTCGGGCAGCCCGGCGCGTCGACGAGCAGCTCGCAGCTCGTAGCCGAACTTGGCCGAGTCGAACGGCACGCCGTCGCGATGGAGGAGCACGCCGTCGGCGCCGACGCCGTGCTGCTGGATGTGCACAGCGAGGTGGTCGAGCACCCACTGATCGGCCGGAACGATGCGAGTGCTCGCCTCAGTCTTCGGCGACGTGAACGCTCCAGTCGCCGAGCCGGTCGCCTGCTGCCACTGGCGGTCGACGGTGACCGAGCGGCGGAGGAAGTCGACCCGGTCCACCGTGAGCCCGGCCGCTTCGGACTGGCGCAAGCCGAGGCCGGCCCCGATCACGATGGCCGCCTTGAACGGTTCGCTCGTCGCGGCGAGGAGCGCGTCGACCTGTTCGATCGGCATCGGGAAGATCGGCGGCGCGTCGACCCGCGGCAACCGGACTCCCTCACACGGGTTGCGTCCGCCGAGCAGGCCGTCGTCGAGCGCCGTGTTGAACACGCCGGAGACGTGCTGCATCACGACCCTCACCGTGTTCGGCGCGAGCGGCAACCCGCTCACGAACGACTGCACGTCGCCCTTGCGGATCGAAGCGATCGGCCGCTCGCCGAAATGGGCAATCGCGTAGCGAAGCCGTTCCTCGACCGTACGGTGCGTGCGCGGCCGCCAGTTGCCCCGCTGGCGATAGCGGAGTGCAACTTCGGAGAACGGCGTGCGGCCGAGCCGAGGCGGGGCGTAGGTGCCCGTCAGCAGCCGGTGCTGCATGTCGACGAGGTGCCGCTCGGCGTCGGCCTTGCGCTCGAACGACCTCGACAGCTCCTTTCCCTGAGCATGCTCGCGCCACATGGCGAGGTAGACGACGGTCTTGCCGTCCTTCAGGAGCCGTCGGCGGACGTACGCCACGCCCTACAGCCTTCCACGCGACCACGGGTCGTCCGGACGGCGTCGGCGTCGAGCGCACCGGATCAGCTCGAGCAACGGCTCTCGTGGCACGAGCACCCGCCGGCCGATGTTGAGCGACGGGATCTCGCCGCGGGGCGATCGAGTCGTACGCGCCCGACCGGGAGATGCCGAGCAGGCGGGCGACCTCGTCCACCGTGAACGTCAGCCGCTCGTTCATCGGCTCTCTCGGTCCGTTCGTCGTCGCCTCGCTCATCGGTGACCTCCTCGTCACCTACCTACAGAGGCAATCGCGCCCCAAGCGCAGCAATGAACGCCGAAGAAATCACGAGTCCCACACATATGCACCAAAGGTTCGTGCACGCACGCGTCGGCCGAGGCGGCCATGCCAGGATGAACAAATGCAGTCAAGCGAGGGCCTTCTACGCGAGCGTCGGCAGGTGGCCCTGATGCGCTCACAGTTGGACGGGTTCGTTGCAGGGTTCGTGCCGTTGCCTCGACTCATCGCAGACCTCGAGGGTCTACTCGATGCGCTCGAGGTGCTTCCTGAGGAATGGCGCGATGAGTTCCGCTCGGCATGGGGAGGGCTTGAGATCTCCTACGCGGTCGCACTCGACCGGCTCACTCCGATTCCTGACGCGAGCGACTCCGGAGTCGCCGACGATCTGTTCGATCTTCGCGTGCTCATCGATCGTGCCGATCGAATCCTGAGCTGACCTCGCGACCGCAGTCGCGTGTTCAGCAACACTTCGCGAGTACGCAGAAAGTACGCAGCTTCTGCGGACTCGGTACCACTCGACGGACAGCAACAGACGCGAACGACGAGGTCAGAGCACTCTCGACGCGACTGTCCAGCCCGCGAAAGCCCTGTTACACGTTGAAGCACAACGTCTAACCTGGCCGCACCTGCCGCGCCGCAGCGACGCGCCGCGTAAGGTCGGGGCATGCCCACCGTTGAGATCCTCGGCCATCCCAGCTGGTACATGGTGCAGGGAGCCGGTGATGAGACCGTGCTGCTGTTGCACGGCGGGCTCTCGAACAGCGATGCGCTGCTCGACTGCTTCGTCGGAACGCTCGGTGAGCGCCGGCGGGTGGTGGCGTTCGACCGTCGTGGGCACGGCAGGACCGCCGATACGCCGGAGGCGTTCCACTACGAGTCGATGGTCGACGAGACGATCGCGTTCATCGAGCACATCGGCGGCCCCGTGCACATCGTCGGCTGGAGCGACGGGGGCATCGTCGGTCTGCTCCTGGCGCTCCGCCGACCGGACCTCGTCGGACGGCTCGTGGCGATCGGCGCGAACTACCACTGGAACGTCCTGCCCGATCTGACCGGTGGCGATGGGACGCCCGGGGCAGAAGCCGGGGACGGCGACCACGTGGCGACGGATAATCCGGTGGTCGCGCTGATGGCGGCGGCGTACGCCGAGCGCTCGCCTGACGGCCCCGACCACTTCGCCGTCGTCGCCGCCAAGGGTTTCCACCTGTTCGGCATCGAGCCCGAGCTGACGGTCGAGGACCTTGCCAGGGTGTCGGTTGCGGTGCTGCTCATGGCCGGCGACGACGACCTCGTCCCGCTGAGCCACACGGCTGCGTTCTTCGCCGGGTTGCCCGAAGCTCAGCTCGCGATCGTGCCGGGGGCGTCCCATGGGTTGCCGATGGAGCACCCACAAGAGGTTGTCGATCTCATCGAGCGTTTCCTCGGGTCCGCTGTCCCTCCCGCAACCATGATGCCCAACCTGCGCACCTGAAGGCGGGTCGCCGTCGGCGTCAGCCGGCCCAGAGCCGGCCTTCGCCAGCCCGGCGGAGATCGGGTACGGTTCGGCCGTGACCACTCCGAACATTCTGCTGATCATGACCGACGAAGAGCGCTACCCGCCCCCGTACGAGACCACCACGGTCGCCGAGTTCCGGCGCACACAACTCACGGCTCGGGACCGGATCCGCACCGGCGGGCTTGAACTGCACCGCCACTACGTCGGCTCCACGGCGTGCGTTCCCAGCCGCGCCACGCTGTTCACGGGGCAGTACCCGTCGCTGCACGGCGTGTCTCAGACCGACGGGGTCGCCAAGCACAGCGATGATCCCGCGCTGCGCTGGCTCGACCCCAATGCGGTCCCCACGATGGGCGACTGGTTCCGCGCCGGCGGCTATCAAACCCACTACCGCGGTAAGTGGCATATCAGTCACGCCGATCTCCCCATCGCAGGCTCGAACGAAGGACTGATGGCGTCTGACGACGACGGCAACGCGATCGCCGAAGCGGTCGAGGCCTACCGACGCGCCGACCGGCTCGATCCGTTCGGGTTCTCGGGATGGATCGGCCGGGAGCCACATGGAATCGCAAAATCGAACAGCGGCACTGTCCGTGACGGCGTGTTCGCCGAGCAGGTGATCGGGTTGTTCGATGACTTGTCGACGGCGTCGAGCGACGGGCCGTGGCTTGCGGTTGCCTCGTTCGTGAACCCCCACGACATCGCGTTCGCGGGTGGTTTCTACGAGATGCTCCTCGGTTTCGAACCAGGTGACGACACGGTGCCAGACATCGCCGAGGCGCCGTCTCAAGCGGACTCGTTCGTCGGGCGCCCTGCCTGCCAGGAGCAGTTCAAGAATCTGTGGCCGCAGATGGTCGTTCCCCAGCCGGCCGACAATGCCTACCGACGCCTCTACTACTACCTGCACAAGCTGGTCGATCAGGCGATCGGGCGGATCCTCGATGCATTGGAAGCATCCGGGATGGCCGACGACACCATCATTGTGTTCACCTCCGATCATGGCGACCTCCTCGGCGCTCACGGCGGGCTTCAACAGAAGTGGGCCAACGCCTACGACGAGGCCACCCGCGTCCCGATGGTCATCAAGGGACCTGGTGTCGCGTCGGTGCCCGGAGGGATCTCCGTACCAACCAGCCACGTCGACCTGATCCCCACGCTGCTCGGCCTCGCTGGAGTCGATATGGAACGAGCTGCTGCGGGAGTTGCCCAAAGCCATGCGGAAGCCCGACCGCTGCCAGGCCGCGACCTGAGCAGGGTTGTCGGCGGAAGTGTCGCCGCCGAGTCAGTCGCCGGGGCCATCTACTTCATGACCGAGGACAACGTCACCAGCGGTCAGGCGCAGGCCAACGTTCTCACCGGCGAACCGTTCGAGTCCCTTGACGGGCCGGCCTTCATCGAGTCCGTCGTCACGACCCTGCCGACCGGCGACCTCGGCGCCCCGGAGCTCTGGAAGGTGAACCACTACTACGAGCGACTCGACCAATGGAACGCCGATCATGGAATCCCGATGACACCCGACGCCAAGCCTGCAGCTGAGTCGGCTTGGGAGCTGCACAACCTGACGGCTGATCCCGAGGAGCGCAACAACCGGAGCGTCGATGCACCATCGACACTCAGCGAGATGCGCACCGTGCTCGAAGCGCAGCGCGAGGCGAAGCGGCTGTTGCCGTCGAGTCGGTAATCTCAGACCCTGAGCGTGTCTTTCAGTTCGTTTCGGTCTTGGTTTCCTCGAGGCCGAAGCTGCGCGCCGGCGTCTTGACGAGCAGAACACCGCTCACGAGAGCGATCCAGGCTGGCACGATGAAGACAGCCGGTTGGCTGATCGTGACGTTGATGAGCAGGGCGACACCGACGACGTATGTGGTGACGATCAGCCACATCGGGAGTGCTCCCGTGGCGCGGCCGAGGCTGGCGGTGGAGAACATGAACAGTGCGGCAATTCGTGGGGCGAACACCGACAATACGATCGCGGCGAGAGACCTGGTCATCGCTGCCGCCCCTGGTTCCGGTATCTGCTGGCCGGTTTCGACGAGAATGCTCGGCGCGGCGAGCGCCGCCGTTCCGATGAAGACCAACGCGGCGAGCAGGATGGCGCCACCGAGGAAGACGGTCCCGAACAGCCGTGGTTCTACGTCGCCGAGCCGTCCGCGAATGACGCCGACGAACCACAAGAACGCAATCGTGCCGACCACGATGACCAGAAGCAGCGCGAGAGCGCTGACCTTGGCTTCCGGGCCCTCGTAGAAGGCGGTGATCTCGGCGAGGCTGGCGTTGGTCGCCGGAGTTTCCAGGAGGCCGCGTAGGCCGATCGACCAGCAAATGGCACTGACGATTCCGGCGACGGCGGCAGCCTCGAGCGACGCAAGCCGTCGCCTCCACCGCGCGGGCACGACAAGCGACTCAGTGGACGAGTGTTCTTGCGGGATCACGGCACCCAGCTCCTACCTGCATTGTTGAGGTGTCTTGGTGTGTCACTCGCGTGGGTCACCGGAGACGAACTGTAGTTCCTGCCATACCCATCCGAAAGACCCATTCATGAGTGCGCCGGTCGTGCCACGGGATGGCACACCTTCGGCACGCCTCAAGCTTGTCAAGCGAAGGCGGAAGGGTGTCAACATGTCAACGACAACGGTCCAATCGAGCAGCGGGTTCGCGGCGTCGCAAGCCAGGCGCAATCGAAGGCGCGGTTTGGCGGTGGGGATCGTGGTTGCTCTGGTGGCCGGCGGTGTCGGTCTTCGCTCCGGTGTGGACGCCGCAGGTTCGGGCGTGGCATCGGAGTTCGTGCCGATCACCCCGTGTCGGCTTGCGGACACCCGCCCCGGGACCGACAACGTCGGGACCCGCTCGACACCTCTCGGAGCGAACGAGTCGGTTCCGTTCGCCGTGTGGGGAGCCAATGGCGCGTGCGCTGTGCCGTCGTCGGCTACCGGCATTGCCACCAACGTGACGGCGGTGAACCCGACGGCAGCGTCGTACCTGACCGTGTACCCAGGCGATGCACAGCGGCCGTTGGCATCGAATCTCAATGTCTCGGCTGGTTCATTGCCGACGCCGAACCAAGTGACGGTCGGCCTGAGCGCGACCGGTGGAATTCGGGTCTACAACCTGGCCGGAAGCGTAGATGTGGCGATCGACATCGTCGGCTACTACCAGCCGGCGACGTCCAGCGCTGGGCCGCCGGGTCCGACGGGGGCCGTTGGTCCACAGGGACTTCAAGGGCCGCAGGGGGAAGTCGGCATCAGCGGATACGAGGTGGTTCTTCTCGGTGGAATCATGGAGATTGGTGAACGAGACGGCGTTTTCCAAGGGTACTGCCCGCTCGGAAAGAAGGTGCTCGGTGGTGGAGTCGCGACGTTCAACAAGGACATCAAGATTCTCAGCTCCTCGCCCTTGGACGACGGCGTCCAGTGGTTGGTGAGAGTCACCACGTTTAGCGGGAACAACATCGCCGTTCGCTCCGCTGTGAACCTCCGATTCGTCTGCGCGAACGTCAGCCCGTAACGGGACCCCGACCGCGATCGGTTCGGATTCTGTCGGCGCGGCGTCGCCTGGCTTCCCGCACACCGGCTACGTTGCGCGGATGCGCGACGCCGGCCAGCATCTTGACTTCGTCGGCAGAGTGCCCGAACTTCGACATGTTCGCCGCACGATCGACCAACTCCGTGACGGCGAAGGCTCGGTCACGGTTGTCGTCGGACATGCCGGATCCGGCAAGACACGATTTGTCCGTGAGGCAATCGTTGCTTGCGACGGACCGACGTCCTTCGTGCGATGCTGGGACGACAGCCGACCGCTCTGGCCGTGGTCGAAGCTGTTGGTTGGCATTGGCATTGGCATTGGCATTGGCATCGGCGACGAGTCGGACCCGGATGAGGGCCAGGATGCCGGCCTGGATCGCGGTTCCGGCGCCTTGTCGAGCGGCTTTGCATCCGCAGGGGGTGACCGGCTGGCGACGTTCGAGCGGATCGCCGAGGCACTGATCAATGCTGGGCCGCGGGTCGTCGTCATCGACGATCTTCACCTCGCCGACACGGCGTCGGTGTTACTCGTCCGTTTCCTGGCTCGGCTGTACCCGGTGCCACCGATTGCGTTGATCGTCACGACGGTCCCTCCCGATCAACTCATCGGCGAGTCCGCGCGGTTGATGCAGGCACTCATCGACGATGCGGGTGTCTGCGCGCTCGGCCGCCTCAGCGATGACGAAGCGACCACTCTCATCAGCAGTTCGGGTGGTCGTTCGTTGCCGGCCGCAGAGGTGGCCGCAATCGCTCGCCTGACTACCGGGTCTCCGCTGGCGATCGAGCGCGCCCTGCACGACGTCTCTGCGCCGCACCTTGCGATCACGGCCGCAACAGAAGCTGCGGCGTTTGGATTCGACGATCGGGACAAGCACACGCTCGGCGTTGCGGCCGTCTTCGGAAGTTACGTGAGCCGACCCTTTCTGGAGAGCCACGGCGAGTGCTCGTCGACCGATGTTCGTCGAGCGATCGAGGCCGGACTCCGGACGGGACTGTTGATCACCGATGAGAATTCGGCGATTACGTTCGGCGACGATGTGGTTCGCGCTGCACTCCAGCTGTGGTTGACAGCGCCCGACCGGCAGAGTGTTCGGATCAGCGCCGTCGAGATGTTGGTCGAGATCGGAGGGGCGTCGCTGATTCCGGCGTCCGAGCATGCGATTGAGGCCGCGACTCACGACAGCGCATTGGCAAGTCGAGCGATCGATCTCCTCTTCCAGAGCGCACGGTACGAGCGATCGGTCGGAGCTCTCGAAGAGGCCCTTGCGCTGGCTGAGCGATCGGTCGGTCTCGCTGGCTCGCTCGGCATCAGGCTGTCGCCAGGCCAGCAGGTTGCCCACGCGTCCAGTGCGCTCGCCTGCGGTCGACTCGATCTCGCCAGGCACCTCTTCCTCGATGCCTTCGCTGCGGCCGAAGCGATCGGCGATGACGACGAGATGGCCAACGCGGCGCTTGGTCTGGGGGGAGCGTGGCTCTGCGAGAATCGCGCCGACGACGAAGCACACACGGTGCTGGCGGCACAGCGCAAGGCGCTTGACCGATTGTCTCGCGACGATCCACGCCTGCCCCGGCTTCAACTTCGCCTCGTCGCTGAACGGGCGTACCACCAACAACAGTTCGACGAACTCGACGATCTCGTCGGCGACGCAAGGTTGTCCGGGGATCCCGACCGGCTCCTCGAAGCTCTGTCGTTGTGCATTCACGCGAAGTTGGGGCCGCAATTCGTGGACGAACGAATCGAACTCGCGAACGAGATGGTTGCGATCGCTGCCTCGGCGCAAGAGGAGCTCCCGCTACTTTTCGGGCAATGCTGGCTCGCCGTATCGCTGTTGCTTGCCGGCGATGAACGAGCACCTCGCGCTCTTCGGCTTCTTGAGCGCCGATGCGCGACGCTGCGATGCGCGAGCGTGCAATTCATCGCCGACTCGATCGCGGTTGGTGAGCTGATCTCGAGCGGAGCATTCAAGACTGCCGAGGAGGCAGCCAACGACAGCTTCGCGTTTGGCCAAAGCGTTGGTGATCCCGACGCATGGAACTACTACGCAGCCCACATCGCGACGATCCGATGGCTGCAAGGTCGTCACGGTGAACTGGCCGCGTTCGTCTCCGACGCCGCCTCATCGCCAGACCTGCAGCCGCATGAGCGGGCGCTTGCGCATACGGCCGGACTGTTCGCGCTCCGCAATGGAAATCGGGCAGCGGGTGAACGAGCGGTCGCTCTCCACCGTCAGCGACCAGGTCTGGACAACTATCAGGCATCGAGTTGGCTCACCGCAATGCAGGCCCTGTCCCTGTTGGCCTACGAGTTGGGCGATCAGCAACTCGGCCTCGACATCGCTCAGCAATTGCAGCCGTATTGCGGCATGCCGGTCTCGATTTCACTCGGTGTCATGACGCTCGGTTCGGTCGATTTTCCGCACGGCGTGGCCCTGTTGGCGAGCGGCGATGCGGCTGAAGCGGTCGAGGCGCTCGGAGCCGCGGCACGGCACTCTGCGGGCTGGGGCCAACGGCCGTCCGAGGCGATCGCGACCGCGTATCAGGCCATTGCATTGCACGCGGCTGGGATGTGTGAACCCGCGCAACGAACGATGCGAAGCGCGATCGCGATCGCCTCCGGCTTCGACATGAGCGTGAGGACGGCTGAGTGGTTGCAGATGTTGACCGCTTGGGCAGCAGCCGATGCGGTCACCGCCTTGGTCCGATCATCACACGTCAGATTTGTACGTCGGAACGAATCGCAATGGTCGTGCACGTTCAATGGCGTTGTGCTGACCTTGCCCGACCGGGTCGGAACCCGACACCTCGCGACGTTGTGCGCGTCGCCGGGGTTGGAGATCGCGTCAACCCGGCTCGCTTACCTGGCCGAGACCAATGAGGGCGAACAGTTGGTCATCGACAGCCACGGCGTCGCGGCGATCCGCGCGCGGATCGACGAGCTCCGATCATTGTTGGACGCCGACGACGAGCCGCGCTCGCCCGTTGAGGACGAACTCGACGAACTCAACGAGCACCTCCTCTCGGCGGCCGGCCTCGGACACCGTTGGCGCTCGTTCGGTGTCGCCCATGAGCGAGCGCGGACTTCCGTTCGCAAGGCCATTTTGAGGACCATCATCGACATCGACCGGATCGACCCGTCGCTGGCGGCACACCTTCGCGACACCATCCGAACGGGTACGAGCTGCTCGTATCGGCCCGGCTGAGACCCTGTCCGTACATCGATTGGGCGCAGTGGGATCATGGCCCGTCAGTCGGTCGTAGCGACTGACGCTGCGAGCGCCTCGAGTTCGGCGGTGAGCTGTTTCATGCCGAGTCTCTCGGCGGTTTCGAGGGCGGCGGCGATGAGCGGGATTGCCGGCTCGGTGTCGCCACGTCGGATCAACGCGCGGGCCCACCAGTGGCGGGTGCGGGCCGCGAGGGGCGGCGAACGTAAGCCCTCCTCCTGATCGAGCGCTGCGGCGAACAGCTGATCGGCCTCTGCGTGGTCGCCCTCGAGTGCGGCGAGACCGCCCAGGAGTCGATCGACCGAACACATTGCGTAGAGCCCTGAGGCGATCACCGCAATGGTGCCTTCGTACTCACTCAGAAGTCGACGAAGCACAGGGGCATGATGGCGTGCGTCAACGGTGATCGCGGCCCAGGCCACGTTGCCGAGCGCCATCGTCGTCAGCCAACCGCGACCGACGGCGGCGAACTCGTCCGGGGCGAGTTCGGCGAGCATCACCGCAGCGACCTCGTGATGGCCTGCCTCGGCGGCGTCGCCGACCAGGAGCGCCCTCAGCACGGGGAAGTCGGGCCGCATCTCGAGGATCTGTCGGGTGCTCTGGTACTGCGCCTCGGTTCGACCGGTTTCGCGGCCGAGCCAGGCGCGTTGTGACGTACATCCCAGCGCAAAGTTTCCGTCGTGGCCGGCGATCGCCTGGCTCTCGTCGACGAGCGCGCGGGCTCGTGCCCAGTCTCCGTCGAGCAACGCCTCCATCGCCCGCGACTGAAGTAACGACGCCTTGGCCATGTAGAAACGCAATCGGGGACCGGACTCGCGTTCGAAGGCAACCAGGCCCTCCGCGAAACCTTCTCGATCTCCGAGTCCGAGATGCATGTGCCCCCTGAAACGCTCGACCGGCAGGCCAAGAGAGGTGACCACCGGCAGTGCCTCCCCTGTCGTGTAGCGGGCGAACACGGCGTGCGCCGACCGATACTGGCCCATCATCACCAGGCCGGCTGCCACGCTCCAGGGGATCTGGGTCGACAACGGATTATCAGTGTCGAGCTGGTCGAGGATCTGTTGGCTGCGTTCGGCGTTCGCTGCTGACGTCAGGTGGGGGCCAACCCGTTCGATGCCGAGGAGACGGACTTCCAGCAGCAGCTTTTCGGCCGAACGCTCGTCGCGCAGCAGTTCGAGCGCGTGCCGGAGGAACTCGCGATGGTCCGACGACACGGCGCCCGTAGTTGGCGTGCCCGACATGAGCGCTGCTTTCGCCATCCGCGGATGGTCGTCGATCGCTGCAGCCAGATCGAATGCGGCCTGAGCGGGAAGAAGAGTTTGCGGGTCCTCGCGGATCTGGGCGAATGCCTTGACGATCGACAGGTCGCACTGCATGAGCAGGTCGGGGGTGTCGGCCAACTCGACCAGTTCGAGGCCACGGTTGGCCCACCGAATGGCCCGTTGGCTCTGGAACTCGTCGTTCGCCGCCTGCGCAGCGCGAAGGCACCACTGCGCCGCGTTGGCAGTACAGCCTTCGGCGTGATGGTGAGCGAGCTCCTCGATGTGCTGGTCTAGGCTCAGCGCCCACCGTCGGTCGAGCGCATCGGCAACATCGCGATGCATCCGCTGCAATCGCGTCGCGGACAATTCCGCCAACAACACCTCGCGCAGAACGGCATGACGGAACTCGAACATCCGGCCCGTCTCCGCGATGATCCCCGCAGCTTCAGCAAGCTCCAGTTCCTCGAGGACGTCGCGGCCGGCCGGCGACCACTTCGACGACCTCGGGGTCGAAGCTACGACCTAGCACCGCCGCCACTCGCAACACGACATTGACGTCGTCTCCCAACCGGGTGAGCCGCCGGCCGATCACCTCACGTAAACCCTCCGGCAACGACAGACCACTCTCGCCCACCCACCGGTCGTCTGCCCTACGGATGGCGCCGGTCTCGGTGAGATGGCGAAGCACCTCACCGACGAACAACGGGTTCCCTGCGGTCCCTTCGTGGACGGCGTCAGCGAGACGGATTCCGTCGGCGTCGAGGGCGTGACCGGCCGCAACAGTGAGGTAGTCCTCGACCGCGGCGGCATCAAGACCATGCAGACCCATTCGCCGCATGCCGTCGACACGCCGCAGATCGGCCAACACCGCGCTCAGCGGATGGACACGGTCGAGGTCGGTGTCGCGGTAGGTGGCGACGATGCTCAAGTCGGCGGGCGCGGTTGCAGCAACCTGACGAAGCACGACGAGCGACGGCGCATCGATCCAGTGGACATCGTCGAGCACGACAACCAGCGGATCCTCGGCCGCGTGAAGAGTGAGAAACGCGGTGATGGCGTCGATCACGACACTCCGCAGGGTGTCGGGATCCATTGCCACGACGGATTCCAGGTCGGGGACCCGTCGGCGCACGGTCGGAACGACAAACGAAAGCCCGGCACCGTGGCCATCACTGAACGTGGTGAGCTCATCGGTCGACATCTCTGCGACCAACGGCTCCAGCGCCTCGGTCCACGGGCGGTACGGAGCAGCGATGTCTTCGTCACACCTGCCCGCTACCACACGGGCACCGGCGTTCGCCATGCGGTTGCAGAGCTCAGCGACGAAGCGGGTCTTGCCGATACCGGGTTCACCCGCCACCAGCAATCCGCGCCAGATGCCGGCCTTCCACTCGTCGTAACACTCCGTCACGAGCTGATCACGGCCGACGAACGGCCCCCGGACGGCCGTAGCCAGCGCAGCCGGCAAAGCTGCCGACGACGGAGTCGCACGGCGAGGTGACCACAACACGCGTACGGTCCCGACAGGATTGGCCAAACCCTTGAGCTCGAGCGCGCCCACCGACTCGAAGCGATGGTCGGTACGGCTGCCTGCGAGCACTCGAACGACGTCGGACGCAAGGATCTCGTTCGACCCCGCAGCAGCGCACAGTCGAGCCGCCTCCACGATCGGCAGGCCATTCCAATCGCCGTCGAACTCGGCAACATCGCCGATCGACACCCCAACCCTGAGTAGAGCGGACTCTGCAAGACCGTGGACCCGATGGGCGTCGGCCGCCTGTTGGATGCCGACGGCGCCTTGCAGCGCTGCCGACGCCGACGTGAACACCGCCATCACACCGTCACCCAACGACTTCACCACGAGGCCGTCGACTTCGAGCACAGCGTTGGAGATCGCCGACATCAGCTGTTCGAACCACGGGTCAGCGACGGTGTCACCCAGACGGGAGCGGATCTCAGTCGAGCCGACGACATCACAGAACACCACCGCCCGCGTCGACGTGGCGCCCAACCCCTGCATGCCCCGACACTAGATGACACACCTCGAGGGGTTCGGGTCCGCATTCGAGGGTCTCAGGGTGGCGCCATCGTTCGGTCGGCTGTCGTCGTCGGGCCCGGTGGACGTAACCGAGGTGATCGCGATCCGATCCTGGTGAGGGCGCAGCTGCTCGAAGGCGATCGTCGCTGCGCGCTGCCTTCAGGTTCGATTCCAACGGTGACGGTGACTTCAACGACTTCGGCGACGTGCACGCCGACTGGCGCGTGTACCTGGCAACAGGCGGGGTCCGCGTCGACATCAACAACGACGGTGATTACGAGAATTTCGGCGACATCGTGATCGGCAGCAGCACATCGGCGGACACGACTGACCGCCTGTTGGTCGGCAAGGTGGTCGAGATCACGATCCAGGGCCAGTCCTTCAAACTCGAGGTAGGCGCCGGGGCAAACACCAAGGGCATCGCCGAAGCGTTCAACACCGCCCGACCGGCGGCGGGCGGTTGAGGACACTTCCTCAGCGTTCGTAGCGCGAAAGGACCCAGCCGCCGACGGCTGGGTCCATTCGATTCGATTTGGCGCTGACCGCGTGTCAGTGGGCGTCAGTCGGCATCTCGGCGGTACAACAACACGGTGCCGGCAATGAGGGCCGCCGAGGTGTAGGCAGCGAAGAGAAGGGCGTCCTGCGGGCGGCTGAGGGCGGCGGCCAGGGTCTCGGTGGTGTCGCCGGCCGAGCGGATCGAGAGCAGCCCGTTCGCAGCGCTGAAGGGGAGGAAGCGGGACAGGTTCGCCGGGGCCAAGCTACGGATGAGGTTCTCGATCACGAAGGTCCACACCAGGGCCGTCGACACGGCAGCCGAGCTGTGGCGGATGATCATCCCGATGCCAACGCCCAGGACAGCGGCCAGCGAGGTGAGCACCAGCCCCCATGCGACGGCGGCCGCCATGCCGGAGGTGTCGCCCATGTCCATCCCGCTGGCCACGGCGCTGACGAAGCCGGCGATGATGCCGACCACACCCATCGCGAGGCCGAAGCCAGCGGCCACGGTGGCCTTCGCGGCAACCGTCACCCAGCGCGCCGGCTGTGCAGCGATGGTGTTGGCGATGGTCCCGTGCTGCACTTCAGACGTGTACATCAGGATGCCCACGATCACCGCAAGCACGGTGGTGAGCCACGTGGCGGTCATGAAGGTGTTCGCGACGGTGAACGGCTTGTGCTCGTAGGGGTCTGTCTTGACGAAGGTCGCCAGCACCCACGACATCACGACACCGGCGACGACGGTCAAGCCGAAGATGGCGCGGTTCGAGCGCAGCGAGCGCAGCTTGATCCACTCGCTGGTGATGGCGGCCGGCACGGCGGCAACGTCGTTCTGACGGGTGCGGGTGACGATCCGGGTGGCAGTGGGGCGCACGTTGGCGGTATCGGGGATGGTGATGGCGGTCATGGCGGGTCCTTTGGAGTGAGTGATGTTTGAATGTGGGAAAGGGGGTGGGCGCCGGGTCAGGCGGCGGCGAACTCGGCGCTGGCGCCGGTCATGTCGAGCAGGATCTCTTCGAGAGAGCGCGAGACCTCGGTGATCTCGATCACCTGGATGCGATGGTCGAACGCCAGCTGGGAGACAGTGCTCAAGTCGGTTCCGGTCGCCGTGATGCGGTCGCCGTTCGCGCTGCAGTTGATGTCGTGGCTGTGCAGGAGGCGACCGAGCTCAGCAGCGTCGGGAGTGCGAACCACCACGATGGTCTCGCCGCGAGCAAGCGTGGCGGCCACCGGCTCGGCGGCCAGCAGCTTGCCGCCGCCGACAACGACGAGGTCGTCGGCGAACATCGCCAGCTCGCCGATCAGATGGCTGGAGACGAACACAGTGCCACCGTTGGCGGCGAAGTCGCTGAGCGAGTTGCGCAACCAGCGGATGCCGTCGGGGTCGAGTCCGTTGGACGGCTCGTCCAGCAGCAACACATCGGGCTCGCCGAGCAAGGCGCCGGCCAGGGCCAGTCGTTGGCGCATGCCCAGCGAGAATCCGCCGGCGCGCTGATCTGCGGCGGTATCCAGGCCTACTTCGTGGAGCACCTCGTCCACCCGCCGGGCCGGGATGCTGCTGAGAGCGGCCATCGCTCGCAGGTGTTCGCGAGCGGTGCGGCCAGGGTGCATCGCTCCGGCATCGAGCACCGAGCCGACCACCCGGGTGGGGTGCCGCAGCTGGGTGTAACTCACGCCGTGGTAGCGCACGTCGCCATGGTCGGGCCGGGTGAGGCCGACCATCATTCGCATGGTGGTCGACTTGCCGGCGCCGTTCGGCCCGACGAAGCCGGTGACTCGTCCGGCGGCGATGTCGAAGGTCATGTCGCTAACGGCGACGCGGCTGCCGTAACGCTTGGTGAGGGCTGACACAGTAATCATGAGTGGTTGCTCCGTTCGTGAAGGGTGGGGATGCAGCCGGGGAGCTGGCGCCCCACGACAGGCCCGTCGACCGGCACGATCGAGATCAGCTCGACGTTCACCGACGTCAGGTGCGACACCACGCCGTGGAGGTGTGATGCATCGCGCACCACACCGACGAGGCGGGTCGTTCCATCGTTGGGGTGGTCGAAGGTGAAGTCGTCGAGCAGCGGTCGCAGCAGTCGGGCGCTGGCCCGGCCCCTGATGACGATCTCGAAGGTGGTCGGTTCGGACATGGCACCACCGTCGCATCGAGACGTGTGATTGCGCCTCACCTCACCCGCCATCTCACCCGGGTGAACATCTGGCGTATGGTCCCGTCGTGGCACGCGACGGCGAGATGGGGATGGCAGCAACGAAGCTGCGACCGCCGGCGCTTCCCACCCGCCTCGTCGATCGCACCCGGCTCGACCTGACGCTCGACGATGCCGTTGCCCGCCGGGTGCCGTTGGTGCTGGCGAGCGCTCCGGCAGGTTCGGGGAAGTCGACGATGCTGGCCTCGTGGGCGGCGCGGCGGCCGGAGCAGGTGGCCTGGTTGCAGGTCGAGGACATCGACTCCGACCCTGCCCGGTTCTGGTCGTCGCTCGTTGCGGCGATCGCTCGCCACCGTCCCGAGTTCGGCGTCCGTCTCGCGCCGCTCGTCGTCGGCTCGGCGGGCGACGACCGCGTGATCGTGCCGGCACTGGTGAACGAGTTGGTCGACGATAGCGAGAACCTCATCCTGATGATCGACGACTACCACCTGATCGATGACGCCACCGTGCACCGCGGCATGGAGCGGCTGATCGACCTCTGTCCTCCGCCGCTGACGATCGTCGTGTCGACCCGCGTCGACCCGCCGTTCCGCCTGGGACGGATGCGGGTCCGGAGCAAGGTGAGTGAGGTACGGGCGCATGACCTCCGCTTCGGCGAGGCAGAAGCAATGCTCCTCCTCGGCTCGGTCGGTGATTCCCTCCCGTCGGCGTCGATTGCCGACCTCTGTGCACGAACCGAAGGGTGGGCTGCCGGCCTGGTTCTGGCCGGCCTCTCGCTCGAGCGGGCACCGGAGCCGGAACGTTTCGTCGACGCGTTCCGCGGCGACGACCAACTGGTCGCCAGCTACCTGGGCGACGAGCTTCTTGCGACCATGGAGCCCGACGATCGCCGCCGGATGTTGGAGACTTCGGTTCTTGACCGGTTCAACGGCCAACTGGTCGACGCCGTCACAGCGTCGTCGGGCGGGGCGCAATGGCTGATCGAGACAGCGGCCAGCAACCAGCTGATCGTGCGGCTCGACAACACGGGCGAGTGGTTCCGCTATCACCACCTGCTGCGCGATCTGTTGGCGCTGGAGGCGAAGCGGACGTTTCCTGAGCACCTAACAGAGCTGCATGCGCGGGCGGCTGACTGGTTCGCCTCGCTGGGCGACCATGGCCAGGCTGTGGCGCATCGACTCGCCGCCGACGACATCGCGGGGGCGATGGACTTGATGCGCTTCGTCGGACCCGACCTGCTCGGCCAGGGACAGATCAGGACGTTGCAGCGGCTGCTCGAGCAGATCGGCCCGGCGGCATCGGACGAGGCCGTCTGTGCGATGTTGTGGGGGTGGTGCGAGTACCTCCGTGGCCACTACGTCGCGGCGCAGCACTGGCTCGACAGGGCATCGGAGGTGTGGTTGCCGGCCTACGATCCGCTGCTCGCCACCCCGTTGCGGATCAACGTCGCACTCGGTCGGGGCGACGTGGCAACGGCCCTGGAGATGGCTCGGATGGTGACCGCGAGCGGCGATCTGTCTACCCGACCGGCCGAGCTGGCGACGGCGGCAGGCGCGGCCTACATGTGGGCGGGTCTGGCGCCCGAAGCACGGGAAACACTTGGTGTGGCCGTGGCGATAGCGACGGTCGAATGCCGCCTGACCGCGCACACCATGTCGCTGGTATCGATGGCCATCAACGAGCTGGCCGATGGCAATGCCGCGGCAGCGCACGAGGCGGCGGTGACGGCGTTGTCGACGGCACAGTCCTTCGGACTCGCCGGGTATCACGGTGTGGCGCCCGCGGTCGCGGTCTTCGCGGCGACGACAGCCGATGTCGAGCAGAGCCGTGCCGACGCGGCGAAAGCAGTGGAACTGGCGCGTCGAGCGGCCACCGACCTCGGTCGGGCGTTCGTGCTCACCGCGGCCGGCGACACGCTCCTGGTCCTCGGCGACGGCGACGGCGCTGCCCTGTTGGCAGAGGCCCGTGTGATCGTTGACCGTTGCGTCGACCCGGGCGTCGCCGGGCGGTTTCTCGCACGCGCCGAATCACGCCATCGGTTGGGCATCGCTCCGACCGAGCCGACGGCCCTCGTCGAACAGCTCACCGAGCGCGAGCTGGCCGTGCTGCGCTATCTGCCGACGCAGATGTCGCTGCGTGAGATCGCTGCGGAGCTCTTCGTGTCGCTGAACACCGTGAAGACCCACAGCAGTGCCGTCTATCGAAAGCTCGGCGTCAGCGACCGCAAGAGTGCCGTTCAAGCTGCGCGCAGCCTGAACCTCCTCTGACAATAACGCCGAGAGGGGCGAGTGGTGGAGGTCATCGGCAAACTGAATGTGTGAACCTCACGTTTTTGCGCGATCGAGGCATTCAGTTCGGCATTCGGCATTCGGCATTCGGCGTTCGGCGTTCGGCGTTCGGCGTTCGGCGTTCGGCAGCAGCTCGGGTCAGATCTAGCGATGAAGGTGGGTTCGCTCGCCGTGCGGCCCGAACACGGCAATCAGGTCGACGGGTCCGTCGACAGCCCCGAACCAATGCGGCGTCAGCGTGCTGAACTCCACCGCCTGGCCAGGCTCGATGACAAGATCCTGCTCGCCGAGCAGGAGCCGCATCTGCCCATCGATGACGTACATCCAATCATGACCGTCGTGCACGCGCAGCGTTTCGGGCGGCTTGCGCCGCTTGGCGCTGATGCTGACCCGAACGAGGTTCAACCCACCGGAACGACCGCGATTCGTGAGCGGCCAGACGGTCAGATTGTCGTACGTCGCCGGTTGATGGCGGACCCGTGGGTCGGCCGGTGGTGCACCACCAAGGAGGTCATCGGCACTAACTCCAAGCGCTGCTGCAAGATTGGGAATGTGCTCCAACGAAATCCGGCGCTTGCCTGATTCGAGCCGGCTGAGCATCGAGATGTCGATGTGAGCGCGTTCGCTGACCTGCTGCAGGGTCAGCCCTTGCTCGGTGCGGAGCTCCCGAAGCCGACGTCGGACCCTTGTGTCGATCGGCTCCTCCGCTTCTTTTGCCAACATGGCAAGTTAGGTTGCCAGAAGGCGCGCGCACTGTCAATGTGGCTCCATGGACCGTCGCACATTTCGAACGAAGCCGGGTAAGGACGCCGCCGGACGCTTCGCAGCCTTCGGCAACCGCAACTTCAGGCATTACTTCGTCGGACAGACCATCTCGAGCATCGGGTCGTGGTCGCAGTCGCTCGCTGTCACCTGGTTGGTGCTCGAGCTCACCGACCGCAGCGACCAGCTCGGCATCGCGATCGCATTGCAGTTCCTGCCGATGCTCGTGCTCGGCGCGCCGGCGGGTGTGCTCGTCGATCGATTCGACAACCGGCGCCTGCTCGTGGCGACATCGACCGTGTCAGGGCTGCTGGCATTGGCGTTCGGGATCATCGTCGCCACCGGACATGTCAAGATCTGGTGGATCTACGCGCTGACGATGATGCTCGGCCTCGTCCTCGCCCTCGAGCGTCCCGCAATGCAGGCCATCTTGTTTCAACTCGTCGGACCCGAGCTGCTGCCGAACGCGGTCGCGATGAATGGCACGATCAACTCGGTCTCGCGGCTCATCGGCCCCGCCATCGCCGGAGCACTGATCGCCCTTGTCGGTATCGAAATCGGCTTCTTCATCAACGCCGCCTCCTACCTGGTCGTCATCGCCGTGCTCGTCACACTCCGGTCGAGCGAACTCGTCGCCCGGCCGCTGTCTGGGAGGACCAAAGGCAAGCTCCGTGAGGGGCTCGCCTACGTGCGCACTCACCCCGACGTTGCCCGCCCATTGCTGGTCATGGCAGTCGTCGGAACCGTGGCATTGAACTTCCAAACGACCTTTCCCTCGATGGTCCGCTTCGGGTTCGACCGTGGCCCCGGGTCGGTGGGGTTGGCGATGAGCGTCAGCGCGATCGGATCGATCATCGGTGGCATCTACATCGCCGGTATCACGCCGCACCCCAAACGGACACTGGTGATCGCGCTCGCAGGGTTCGGCGCAGCATGCCTCGCGTTGTCGATCACCCCGGGTTTCTGGTCCTTCGTGGGCATGAGCGTTGTATTGGGCTTCGCGTCAGCGTCCTTCCAATCGGTGAACACCATCGTGGTGCAGCAGGCCACCGAACCCTCGATGCAGGGACGGGTCATGGCCCTCC
>JANOEM010000091.1:0-5018 GCA_031413195.1 Actinomycetes bacterium | reverse complement strand
GTTCGATGTTCGCCGCTCCGAGCACGTCGTCCTTGCGGAAGCGTGGCTGAGGTGGCAACTCCACGTCGGCAAGCATCGACACCAGGCGATCGACCTCGCCGTCGTCGAGCGAGGCAGCAATGTCTGGAGCGGTCGATCGGGTCGAGCCGCATCCCTGCGCAGGGAAACCCGACCGCACTCGATTCGCTCGACGGACTCGACGCGGTGTAGGTCCGGGTTCGTCGGCGATCCAAGGCCGAGTCCCGTGCACGGCTGGTGGCCTCAGTTCGTGAGGCGGCGGAGACTCAGTGCTTGGACGCAGGCGAGCAGCCCGATGATGAGGTTGAGGCCGGAGATCCAGGCAATGACGGTGACCGTCGGAGCCGGCCACGCCACGATGATGACGCCCGCTGCGATCGAGAGCAGAGCGCCGAAAGCCCCCGATGGTCGAGGGAGCTGTCCGCGATTGCTTGAGTGTGGTTCTCGCAGCAGGCAACTCGCGCCGATCGATACCCGCTGGTGTCGCCAAGGAGTTGACGCTTCTGAATGACGATCTCCCGGTCGTCCGGGGACTGAAGCTCGGATCGGAAGTCTTTCGGGCCTTCGCTGACGACAACCTGGATGGAGTCGGTTCTCTCATCGCTGCCCTACATGAGGCCTTTGTCAACGCAGCAGCCATGCCAGACAATCAACCGGCTGGGCGTCGCTGACCCCGACCGAGAATCGAGTCGCCGAACTGGTCGCCGATGGCAGGACGAATCGAGAGGTCGGAACCGAACTGCTGATGTCGCCCGAAACGGTCAAGACCCACCTCTCGAGGGTGTTCACCAAACTTGGCATTACCAACCGCAGAGCCCTCTCGTTCGAAGCCGCCAAGCACTGAGGCCGGCACCTGGTTTTCAGGCGTTACCCGCCAACAGCGACAGGGCGTTGCCCAGGTCGCTCGGGCCTGTTGGTTTGCCGGGTGCGCGGAATGCGACGTAGCCGTCGGGGCGTACCAGAACTGCACCGACCGGTCCGACTCCATAGAGGTCCGGCCAATCGGGATGGTCAATGACGTGCACTCGAATCGGAATCCCGGACGTCTCCTCCATGGTCGTGTGCCATTCGGTGCCAGCCGAGGTCGTGAGGAGGACAAACCCGTCGCCAAAGAGGTCGAGTGTCGACACCCTCCTGTCCGACCCGATCAGGTTCTCGCTGCACCGTCGACCGCAGTGGTGGAGCCAGCCGACCAGCGCTCGCGTGCGAGGCAGGTCTACGCCAACCCGTTGCCCGATTCACCGGGTGCACGGGCGGGGAGCGGCTGTCGGAACAGTCCGCCGGGCACGGAGGCCCCCGACCTGACCAGTGCCAGGTGCCATGACGGCGACGAGCCCAACGCCCAGCGGAGTGCCCTGACGGTCGCCCGCCCGACCTGTTCACTCCCTCGTGCCGGCTGGAGGCCGATGAGGGCGCGTACCGAGGGCTGGATCGTGGGGACGGCTGCGCGGAACAGCAGGTGGTATCCGAGCTTCACGCCGGTCGGCAGCGGCGGTTCCCGCAGGAACTTCAAGGCGTTGACCTGCGCAGCCGAGCCCTCCATGGCCGGGTTCTGCGCGATCCATTGCGAGAGTTCGGCGGCGGTGTTTGGGAGCGGTGATGCGTCGAGTAGGGCGCCGATCCTGGCCTGTTCAGACACGAACCGGTCCGCCTCGGTCGTGGTGAGGCGATGTGGGCCGTACGTCTGATAGGCGGCGAGGAACGAGTCGGTCAAGACGTTGTGCACCCACGCCGCCATCTCGGGATGGCCGGCGCTGTAGGGCCGGTCCCGTTCGGAACGTCCCCGGACAGGCCGATGAGCGCCGCGGACGGCGGCGACGGCGGCGTCGACCTCGGCAATCGAGCCGTAGGTCGTCTCGGTGACGTACACCGAGGTGCGGTTGAGTCGCCCGAAGGGATCGTCACGGTATCGCGAGTGGTCCTCGACGCCAGCGACTACTTCGGGGTGAGCGGTCTGAACAACGAGTGCTCGGATCCCGCCGATGAATGCAGCCGCATCGCCGATCACCCGCCACGACACCGAGTCGGGTCCGAGGAGTCCCGGGTCGCCGAGGTGGTCGAGTGTGTGCTCGAGTGCCTTGGGGCCATGGGAGAACAGCGAGGACGTCGACGCGACCACCTTGTCCTTGAGGCTTGCGATCACACTGTTCATGCGACACGCAACGTAGCTCGTGGGCGTCGAGTCGGAGTTGCGGTACGTCCGGCGCGTTCACGCTCGGCTTGCCGAGCGAGGCGGGACGGTCAACAGCCAGTCGACGTAGCGGTAGCCCTCGTTGAACGATCCAATGGCGGGGGGCGATTGCGCAATTCCGTCTGTCGGCCGTAGTGTGCGACAATGACCACAGGCACCGACGAGATCTGGAGCCGGTTTCCTGCGCAGCTCATCGGCGACAACTACTTGGTCTTCCGTCACCGTCGGCGATCGTCGAGCGCACCCTGGGCGATCTCGCGCCCAACCCCCGAGGCCGCAAACGCGGCACGTCGATAGTCGCCGCACACGCGACGGTCGACCCGCACGGACAGGCCACTTTGAGGAGCGATGGACCGAGTACCCAAGATCTGCGTCGTCTGTGGTCGTGCCGTCGAATGGCGCAAGAAGTGGGAACGCAACTGGGAGACGGTGCGCTACTGCTCGTCCGCGTGCCGCCGACGAGGGGTCCGCACGGTCGACCGTGCACTCGAGTCGGCGATCACAACGCTGCTCGACGAGCAGGCCGTTGGCGCAACGATCAGCCCGTCGGAGGCAGCAAAGCTCGTGGCGCTCGACCACGGCGCCGACGACGACCACTGGCGGGACCTGATGGAACCGGCGCGAGCCGCTGCCCGCCGGTTGGTTGCGGCCGGTGAGGTCGAGATCGTCCAGCGGGGACGTGTCGTCGATCCATCCACAGCCAAGGGTGCGATCAGGATCCGCCGCCGAGGCCCTCGATGACCTCACTCCCGCCGCCCCGTCCGGGCCGCGACGCGGCCGAAGAGTACGTTGCTGGGCACCTCGCCCACCTCGCATGCGATGAGGTCCGGGGATCGAGGTCCTTCACGGGTGGCCAGGTGGCGGCCGACGCAGCACTCGCTGCCTTCGACGTCACCGACTACGCCACTCGCCGTAACGAGGTGTTCCCACCGTCGAGGCGCGGTGCCTCGCGGCTCTCGCCGTACATCCGCCACGGCCTGCTGTCGCTGCCCGACGTCTGGGACCACGTCGCAGGTGGGCCCCGCCGCGACGTCGAGAAGTTCCGTGATGAATTGCTGTGGCAGGAGTTCGCCCGGCACTGGTACGCCCGTCTCGGAACCCGTACACGCCACAACACTCGTCATCGCCTCCCGGGGTCGGATCGAGCAGGTGGCGTTCCGGCTGACGAAGGATGGTCGCGGCGACTGTCGTGTCTCGATCTTGCGTTATCGGAGTTGGAGCGCGACGGGTGGCTCGTCAACCAGACCCGGATGTGGCTTGCGGGCCACTGGACGGTTCGCGAGGGACTGCGGTGGACCGTTGGCGAGGACCACTTCTTCCGGCATCTGCTCGATGGCTCGCGGGCCGCCAACCGACTCGGCTGGCAGTGGGTGACCGGCGCCGGGTCGTCGAAGCCCTACGGGTTGAGCCGTCGCCAAGTCGAGCGACGCGCCCCCGGGACCTGCATGTCGTGCGAGCTCCGCGATGCGTGTCCGATCGAGGACTGGCCCCCGGATCCGGTGCTCGAACCGATCGAGCGAGTCGACCGGATCCAGGTCGATCCGTCGCCCGCCGCCACGGCAGGCCCGGCCGACGTGTTCACCAACGGCACACCGGACGCCATCTGGCTGACGGCCGAGTCGCTCGGCCAACGCGACCCGGCGCTCTCGGCCCACCGTCACCTTCCGGTCCTGTTCGTGTTCGACGAACCACTCCTCGCATCGCTGCGACTGTCGTCGAAGCGCCTCGTGTTCCTGACCGAGACACTCGCTGACCTCGGTGTCGAGCACGACCTCCAGATCTCTCTCGGCGACCCGGTCGACATCCTCGCCGACAGGGAACTCGCCGTGACCTTCGCACCAGTGCCCGGTTTCCGACGGCGAGCCGAACGCCTGCAGCCCGTCGAACTGCACCCGTGGCCGTGGCTTCGCCGCCCGACCCCAGGACCGATCGGCTCGTTCAGCGCCTGGCGCCGCTCGCTCGGCCATTGAGGCAGTGCATGACCATCGGACTCGCATGAAGGTGCTGGCATGGATCACTGCGAGCAGGGCGAGGCCGACCAAGGTCAGCACGAACCCGGCCTCGTCACGCAGCGCGGCGGCAATGGTGAGAGCGGACACGCCTTCGACGCCCATCAACGGACCGACGACCCAGGAGGTCCGCTTCTGGTGAGCCGATTCGTAGGCGACGAAGTGGTCGAAGCCGACAGCTTCGAACAGTGGGTAGTGCACGAACTGCACGAACCAGATCACCCCATCATCCCGGCGGTTGCCGCAAGGTGTACCGCCAGCAGCGCCGTCTCGATGTCGGTCATTCGGTCCATAATGGTCGCCGCCACGGTCTCTCGACAACGACCACGCGCGGCATCGTCAGCCCGCCCAGCACCAAACCCACTTGACAACATCACCGGCATAAGGGCCGCAGTGCAGTGGTCGTTCTGGCTCAACTGCCGGGCTACAGCGTGGCGACACCGGGCGGTTGTCAGCATTGCAGTGCCCCAAAAGGTCGGAACTCGGGTCGCTCAAGACCATCGTGGTCGCCTGGGACCCGACTTCGCCGAGAGCCGGCTGGGTCACGGTTCTCCCCCGTGGAGGCGCAGCCGTCAAACGGATCACATTCTGTGCGCTGCGTATCCTGCAGCGACACGCAGCGCACACGAATCCCCCGATATCGCTCGGCCAAACGGACGCTTACGCCGCTCGTAACCGGGGGCAGTTGGACTGCCTGACGTCGATCTCTTTCACGCCTGACGGCCGGATCGGGCCGCTACACGACTCCGCTCGCCAGTGAATACACGTCCGCCACTCCAGACGCGCCTTCGTCGCGACCT
>JANOEM010000090.1:0-2084 GCA_031413195.1 Actinomycetes bacterium | reverse complement strand
GGTCGCCGCCGGGGCTGGGCCTGTCGCTGGGGCCGGTCAGCGTCCACCCGTGACATCGAGGAACGCCCCGGTGGTGTAGCTCGCCGAATCGCTGCACAGCCAGATGACAGCGGCTGCGACCTCGTCGGCCGTGCCGCTGCGCTGCATCGGGATAAATGGCCGCAATCGGTCGGCGCGTCCGGGTGCGAGCGTTCGATCGAAATCCGTCTCGATCAGGCCGGGGCGCACGGCATTGACCCGAATTCCCTGGGTCGCGACTTCCTTCGCGAGCCCGGTGGTCATCGTCTCGAGTGCACCCTTCGATGCCGCGTAGTGCACCCACTCGCCGGAGCCACCGAGGACGGCGGCCTTGGAGGAGATGTTGACGATCGATCCGCCGCTTCCGCCCGAGTTGGTCGACATGTGCCGGACCGCCTCGCGCGCGTACAGGAATGGGCCGGTGATGTTGACGGCCCACAGTCTGGCCAGCATCTCGGCGTCGACCGCGTCGATCGTGCAGTACGCGCCGGCAATCCCCGCGTTGTTGATCAGCGCGTCGACACGACCGAAGCGGCCGACGACATCCGCGAACGTCCGAACGATCGATACCTCGTCCCCGGCGTCGGAACGGATTGCGGCGTGGGCACCCCCGAAGGTGACCAGATCGTTGGCGGCGACTTCGCTCGACTCGTAGGTGACAGCGACCGTGTACCCGACCGCGACAGCGGCTCGTGCGATCGCTGCGCCGATTCCTCGTGAACCACCGGTGACGAGCATGACCCGGCCGTCGGCAGCGTCGGAGTCGGTGTGATGGAATGCGTCCATCATGCCCCCACGACGGTGAGATGAACGGGTGGGCGTTGTGGCGCTTCGACCGTGCCAACTGACCAGCCGAGGTACATGACGTTGACGATCCGGACGTCTGGATCGAAACCGCACAGGGCGAGCACCCGCGGAGAATCGATCAGCGGTGCAGTGCCCCAGTAAGTTGCCAGCCCGAGCGAAGTCGCCGCCAACATCAGGTTCTGGATCCCGGCAGCGACTGCGTCGCGGTTCTCGTCGTGACGGCTGGGACTCGGGTCTGCCGCTGCACCGACGACGAGCACGGCGGGAGTCCTGGTGTACTTCGTCGCGGTCTTGAGCCGCTTGCCTTCGTCGCCGAAGTCCTTCTCGATCATGTCTTCGACGAACGCCTCACCCAGTCGGGAACGTCCCTCGCCGATGAACAGTGCGAACCGCCACGGCCAGGTGCGTTTGTGATTCGGGGCCCACTGCGCCAAATCGCAGAGCTGCTCGACGATGTCGACGGGTACCTCGCGGGTACTGTCCACGAGCATGCTCGTTCGCCGACTACGGATCAGCGAGCTGAGTTCTTCGAACGCCACGGTCATGTCTGCACTCTGCCGTCGCCAACCTTGGCTTCCAACCGCAGACGGTAATCTGACGGTGCGTTAGATTCCACCTTCGTGACGGACACAGACTTCAGCAACGATTCGAACTTCCCCGGACGGATCGGGCGGACGATGGCGGGTTCGCAGAACGACTGGCCGGAACGGGTGGTGGCCCCGCCTGGCGCGCCGAACATCGTCTTCGTCCTGGTGGACGATGTCGGATTCTCCGACATCGGCTGTTTCGGCGGAGAGATACGCACTCCCAACATCGACCGGATGGCCGCCGAAGGTGTTCGCTTCAACAACTTCCACGTCAACCCGATGTGCTCGCCGACTCGAGCGTCATTGCTGACCGGACTGAACGCTCACGCAGCCGGAATGGGCCACATCGCCCAAGACGATCCGGGCTTCCCCGGCTACCGGGCCGAAATCGGCGACGACGTCGCCACGGCGGCAGAGATCCTGCGTGGCAACGGGTACGCAACGATGATGGTCGGCAAGTGGCACCTGTGCCGGGACAGCGACATGTCCGCGGGTGGACCCCAGCACGGTTGGCCCTGCCAACGCGGGTTCGACCGGTTCTACGGAATCCTGGAGGCCTTCACCAACCAGCACCAACCGCATCGCCTGATCGAAGACAACCACGTCGTCGAGACCGATCGCTACCCCGATGACTACTTCCTCACTGATGACCTCACCGACAAGGCGATCAGG
>JANOEM010000089.1:0-15148 GCA_031413195.1 Actinomycetes bacterium | reverse complement strand
GACTGCAGGAGCGCTGTCGATGGCAGCCGGCGAGTACGTCTCGGTCAGCTCGCAGCTCGACACAGAGCGTGCCGATCTCGATCGCGAACGAGCCGAGTTGGCCAGTGCCCCCGATGCCGAGAAAGCAGAGCTCGCGAGAATCTACCGAGACCGCGGGCTCAGTCGCGATTTGGCCCAACAGGTCGCCGACGAGTTGTCGAAACTGGACACGCTCGCCGTGCATGCCCGCGACGAACTCGGTATCGACATCCACCGCCTGGCGAATCCGGCGCAGGCGGCCACGGTCTCCGCGCTCAGCTTTCTCGTCGGCGCGATCCTTCCGATCCTGGTGGTCTTGGTCAGTTCGGCCTCACTGCGAGTACCGATGGTGATGGCCGTCACGTTGATCGGTCTCGCCGTGCTGGGCTCGGTCGGGGCTCGCCTCGGCGGAGCTCCGCAGGGTAAGGCAGCGTTGAGGGTCCTGATCGGTGGCGCATTGGCGCTCGTCATCTCGGTGGCGATCGGCCGCCTCACCGGCAGTGTGTTGTAGCTCCGTCAGGAGTAGAACCCGGCGTAGAAGTAGAGCGAGGTCACGCCGCCTTTGACCTCGATGATGTCCAGGATCAACACATCGGTCGGGGCCAAGGGGCGAGTACCGACAGCACTGCCGTTCGAGTCGTATTCGGTTGCGGCCAGTGTTTGCAGGAGCAGTGGCGGCGCATCGCCGGAGTGGAAGACGACTTCGTAGATTCCTTCGTACGAGCACTCAGCGGAGTGACCCGAAAAGCCCTGGACCGGCGTCATCGTGAGTGACTTCAAGATCTCGAACTGATCGGTGCCGGCATCGAGCATCGGCACCACGGCGATTGCGTATGCCTGGTCGAACGACGTGAATAGGTCGAGCAGGTCGGCTCCGTTTCCGCTCTTGACGACTCCTTCGCAGTCACTGCCCGTGACCCCGACACCGATCGATTGGTCGAGGGGCAAGCTGAGCTCCAAAGACGACGATTCGTCGATTCCCATTTCATCGGCCTGGAATGGGTCGCCGTAGTTGACGCACACGTCTTCGCCGAGTAAGGAGCACGCTTCGAGCCGGTGAACCGTGATGTCCACCGAAGCAGGCAATGCCGGCGACCATGAACGGGTTGTGTCGGCCTGGTAGATCCCGTCCGCCAACGGCGAGTTCGGATCAGCCGGAAGTGCCGGTGAGGGAACGCCGATGAAATTGCTCTCGTCGTGAGGTGCGTACAACTCGAGTCCGAACTCGGCGGCGACCCAGCCGGCCGGCACGGTGGGGACAGTCGGCGCGGGAACCGTGGTCGCCGCCTCGATCGTCGTCGTTGTCGGGACTATCGATGTCGGCACTGTCGTCGCGGGTGCTGCGGTGTTCGCCGGAACGGTTGTCGCTGGCCCAGAGGTTGTTGTCGCGTCGCCGACGCTGCCGGTCGGGGCAGTCGAATCCACTGCGGAGCTGTCGTCGGTGTAGGCAGCCGTCACGGTCAAGCCTGAATCGGTGCTGCCGCATGCGGCGCACGTCAGCGAGATGGCCACCAGAATTCCCAGGGGACCGCGTTTCGTGCTCATCCGTTGACACCGATGCCCTGCGGCATCCGTTCCGGACCCCAGCCGAGCAGCATCATGGCCTGCCTGCATGCGAAGCGATCGGT
Organism: Actinomycetes bacterium; assembly: GCA_031413195.1. GTDB lineage: Bacteria > Actinomycetota > Acidimicrobiia > Acidimicrobiales > Ilumatobacteraceae > WLMZ01. Next base: position 13,502 of record JANOEM010000089.1, on the reverse strand, counting down.
CATCCCACTCACGTATCGCACTGCCTCATGCAGGGCTTCGTCACTGCCGGCCTGGAGACCGTCTATCGGAACGGCCGGGACATACGGCTCCGTGGTCGACGGGAGCAGGTTCGGCCTATCCGCGTAGTGCTCGACCAGGGCTCGCAGCAGGGCGATGACTGCGTTTGCCTGCGCTGTCGAAGCCGGTCGGAGGTAGACCTGTTCGTAGTTGAAGGCTCGGAACTCTGCCAGCGCGGCAGCGGACTCGTCGATCATGCCGATTCGACCGGTGGCCGAAGTGGCCTCGATCATCGCATGGACGAACCGGCCGAGTTGACCCGACCGCGACATCCCGCAACGATCACGAACGAGGGCAGGGAGCATCTCCGGCGTGACGATGCCGGCAGCTACGGCGTCTTCGAAGTCGTGACAAACGTAAGCAATCCGGTCCGCCCACGACACGACCTCGCCCTCGGGGGTCATCGGTGCAGGCCGAGACCACGAATGGTTGCGGATGCCATCGATCGTCTCGCGGCAGAGGTTGAGCGGAACGAGGGTGACATCGGCCCCCCACAGGGCGTGGTCGTAACCGTTTGGAAGATATGGGCTGAGCGCATCTTCGCTGGCGTGGCCACCGGGACCGTGGCCGCAGTCGTGCCCGAGCGCAATCGCCTCGGTCAGCGCGACGTTGAGGCCGAGAGCGCGAGCGATGGACACCGCGACCTGGGCGACTTCGAGCGCATGGGTGAGCCGTGTGCGCTGATGATCGTCGGGAAACACGAACACCTGGGTCTTGCCGGCCAATCGGCGAAAGGCTGATGCATGCAGGATGCGATCGCGATCGCGTTCGAAACATGTGCGGTATGGATCCGGTTCCTCGGCGAGGACGCGGTCACCAGCACAGCGGGCGCGGGTGGCGTGCACAGCCATCGACTGATGTTGTGTGTCCTCACTCGAGGTTCGATCGACGACCCGGTTGGTGCCAGGACCTGCCCACGAATCTGCGTGCGCGAGATGGATTCCGGCTACCCGGTGTCCCGACATCGTGGACGCCCATCGCTCGGCGCGTTCCTGGACCGACTCATTCATTACTCGCAGGTTACGTGATGGGTGCAACAGATAGCCTGCCACCTGCCCTATGAGTGGATTTGTCGACGAAGCCCAACTGAATGTGCGTGGCGGCGACGGTGGCGCCGGCTGTGTGTCGTTCCGCCGGGAAGGGCCTGTGGCCTTCGGCGGACCCAACGGCGGCGATGGCGGACAGGGTGGCGACGTCTGGTTGGTCGCCACTCGAAACGTCGCATCGCTGCTGGCTTTCCGCGACCATCCGCACCGCCGAGCCAAGGATGGCGTGCACGGCAAAGGCAAGGATCAGCACGGCAAGCGCGGCGAGAGCATCGAGATCATGGTTCCCGAGGGCACGGTCGCGCGCGATATGTACACCGGAGAATTGCTCGCCGATCTCGTCCATCATGGTGACAAGTGGCTTGCAGCACCCGGTGGCCGTGGCGGGCGTGGCAATGCGAAGTTCTGGTCAAACCGGAGGCGAGCGCCGATCTTCGCCGAGCAGGGCGAGCACGGCAACGAGAAGTGGTTGAAGCTCGATCTGAAGCTGATGGCCGACGTCGCCCTTGTCGGGTTTCCCAACGCCGGCAAGAGCACCCTGATCAGCACGATCAGCGCTGCCAAGCCGAAGATCGCCGACTATCCGTTCACGACGCTGGAACCCCATCTCGGCGTGGTCCGGCTCGATTCCAAGACCGAGTACATCGTCGCCGACATTCCCGGTCTGATCGAGGGTGCCAGTGAGGGCAAAGGCCTCAGTCACCAGTTCCTCCGCCACATCGAGCGGGCTCGAGTGCTCTGCGTTCTCGTCGATCTCGCATCGACCGACGGTACGAGTCCAGCCGAACAGGAACGAATTCTGCTGCGCGAGCTGGAGAACTACGAACCCGAGATGCTCGAGCGACCTCGAGTCGTCGTCGGCACCAAGAGCGACATCGGAGCAGAAGCCGATTGGGACGGTATGCGGATCAGCGCACCGACCTATCAGGGGATCCGTGAGCTCGTCGCCCATCTCGCAACGCTCGTCGACCAGGCACGCCAGGCCCAACCGACCCGTGAAGGTTTGGTCATCATCCGCCCCGAAGTCGACGGATCGGTTGTCGAGCGGGTGCAGGACGGCGAGTTCCGGGTGTTGGGCCGTGCGGTCGAGAGGGTGGTGGCGCTCAACGACGTCACGTCGCCAGAAGCGCTGAACTGGATCGACGAACGCCTCAAGAAGTTGGGTGTCGACCGGCTGCTCAGCCGTGCAGGCGCGCAAGAGGGCGACATCGTCTGGATCGGCGAATTCAGCTTCGAGTACGAACCGGACCTCTAGATGCGCATCGTTGCAAAGGTCGGGACATCGTCGCTCACCGACAGCGTCGGAGCCATCCAACGGGATGTGATCGGGTCGTTGTGCGATCAGATGGCAGTGCTGCGCGCCGAGGGTCACGAAGTCATCCTGGTCAGTTCGGCGGCGATCTCTGCTGGTGTCGCAGCCCTCGGTTTGGTCTCGCGTCCCAACGACGTGCTCACCCTGCAGGCGCTCGCTGCAGCGGGACAACCCCGGTTGATGGAGGAGTACAACCACTCCTTTGCCCGGCATGGCCTGATTGCTGCGCAGGTGTTGCTCGTGCCCCACGACTTCGCCGACCGGCAGCAGTACCTGCACTCCCGCAACACCCTTGCGCGGCTACTCGAACTGGGTTGCATCCCGATCGTCAACGAGAACGACACCGTCGCCAGCGACGAGATCCGCTTCGGGGACAACGACCGCATCGCGGCCCTGGTGGCCCATAACGTGAGCGCCGACCTGTTGGTCCTGCTCACCGATACACCAGGTCTCTACACATCTGATCCCCGTACCGATTCGTCGGCAACGTTGATCAGTGAGGTCGCTTCCAACGACCCATTGCTGTCGGTATCCGCCGGCACCACCGGCAGTAGCCGCGGCAGCGGAGGCATGGCTTCGAAGCTGCAAGCCGCAAGGCTAGCAAGTTGGTCGGAGGTCCGCGCAGTCATCGCCCAGGCCTTGCGGCCCAATGTGCTCGTCGATGCCGTTCACGGCATCTCGGTCGGGACGTCGTTCGCGCCGAACGACCGTCGTTTGTCAGCCCGCAAGTTGTGGATCGGATTCGCGAGCCACGTGCAGGGCAGCGTGATTGTCGATGCGGGGGCCTATCACGCGTTGGTGGAAGGCGGGAGATCGTTGCTGCCGGCCGGAGTGGTGGGGGTCGACGGTGACTTCAGCGAGGGCTCGACGATCGAGGTCTGCAACCCCGACGGTGTTGTCTTCGCCCGAGGGATGGCGGTGTCATCGGCCGATGTCGTTCAGCAACATGCCGGGCGCAGCACCCGCGATCTGCCTGCCCGGATTGCACACGAGGTCATTCATTGCGACGACCTGGTGCTGTTACCTCACTGACCGGTTGCCGGCTTGGCTTGCTCGACGGGCACCTCGACGGCCGGTGCGGCTGTGCCGATGAGTTCCTCCGGCGTCGGGGCGGCCACAGCGACGGGCGCCGGGTTGAGGCCCAACTCCTCGCGCAACTGGCTGAGTCGGCCCTGCGCTTCGACGTTGGCCGTGGCCATCTCGACTTCGTGGATACGGCTGGTGACGGAGGTTTCCCCCAACTCAGTCGATGCCTTGGCTTTCGCGTAGCGGGCCTCGATCTTGTCGCTGACCTCTTTCAAGGTCGGCACGTCTGCTCCGACTGTCTCGTTGAGCTGGTCCATTGCCTTGCTCATCTGCTCTTGCATCTTGGCCTGCTCGAGCTGGGAGAGCAGCTTGTTCTTCTCGGCCAGCTTCTGTTGGAGCAGACGACTGTTCTGGTTGACAGCCGCCTTGGCCTGATCGGCGGCCTGGGTGGAGTCCATCACCATCTGCTTCAGGCCCTCGACGTCTCGTTCGACCGTGATCAACTGATTGGCGATCGTCTCGGCCGCTGAGTTGTACTGGTTCGCCTTCACGGTGTCGCCGGCGGTTGCCGCGTCAGCGGCCATCACCAACGCCTGGCGGGCGTTGCCGTTCAGCTTCTCGAGCTCTTGCATCTTGGCGTTCAGCCGGAGTTCGCTCTGCTTCTGGCTGGCAATGACGTTGATCGCTTGTTCCTTGAGCCTGCGGTGTTGCTCTTGGGCCTCGTTGAGAGCCTGTTCCAACTGGATGGCTGGATCGGCCCGGTCGTTGAAGTCCTTGTTTAACTTTGCGCCGATGTAAATCCACCACATCTTGAACAGTTTGAACATGGCCTGATTCTAGACGGATTCGTGATCGATATTCGGCAGTCGCCGGCGCAACAGATCGACCTCGGGCGCTCGCAACAAAACGAGCACGCCTACGTACACCACCGTGCCTACGACGATGCCGACCAGCAGTCGGGCGACAGCCCCAGCGCCGGAGTTGGCGCCGACGAAGCGAGTGACGAACCAGACCGACTCGGCCATGATCACACCGGCCAGCAGCATCCGCCAAAGGCTCGTATAGATGTCGTGGAGTGAGAAACCGGACACCTTGTAACTCAGCACCAGCAGCGCCAACGAGGCACTGATCAGGTAGGCGATCCCGAACGACAAGCCGAGGCCGAGGACCCCGTACCGTGAGACCAGGATCCACGCAAGAACGATGTTGATCAGGTTCTCGAACAGGTTGATGATGAACGGAGTTCGTGCGTCTTGATGGGCATAGAACCCGCGCAGGACGAACAGGTAGACGCTGAATCCGACGAGACCGATCGCGAAACCGCCCAGGACTCGACTGGTCTCGAGTGCATCTGCCGCCGTGAACTGGCCGTGTTGCAGGATCGCGCCGATGATCGGTCGCCGCAGCACGAACAGGCCGAACCCGGCAGGCAACGTGAGCAGCGCGACCATCCGGATTCCGAGTGATGTCCGGTCGATGAACGCTGCCTTGTCGCGGTTGGTCACGAAGCGAGCCATATCGGGAATGAACGTGGTCGCGATGGAAACGGCGAGCAAACCGTGGGGCAGGACGAAGAACGTGAATGCCTTGTTGTACGCATCCTGTTGGCCTTCGCCGCGATTCAGCGCGAGGTTCTGGACCACGACGATCGCGACCTGATTGGCGGCCGCATATCCGAGAGTCCAACCGGACAGGCGCATCAGCTTCTTGACCGCCGGATGCCTGAAGTTGGTGTTGAAACCCGTCGGCGCTCCAGCCCGCTTGAGGGCTGGGTAGAGCGCAAGCGCCGTGATCGCGATTCCGAGCGTCGAACCGGCGCCGAGCGCAAGCCGCAGCGCGTTGTTGTCGAGCACGTCGGACAACTGCAGATCAGGTTGATCGACCAGACTTGGTATCAGCAGCAGGCTTGCGATGATGACCAAGTTCGACAGCACCGGTGCCCATGCGGCAGCGAAGAAGCGGCGGCGGGCATTGAGCATCGATGTACCCAAAGCGGTGAGTCCGTAGAAGAAGATCTGGATGAGGAAGATTCGTGCCAGCAGAGTGCCGACCGACCGGAACTCGTCCGCGTCGACGCTGTCTGCCGGGCTGAGCGAGTAGAGACGAAAGATCCATGGTGCGGCCAGGACGGCGGAAACCGTGAGAACGCTCAAGGCAATGACGGACACGCTGACGACGGCCGTGGTCCCTTCGTCGTCGTCCTGCTCGACCAGTTTGGTGAACAGCGGCACGAGCGTGGCGGAGAGAACGCCCCCGAGAAGTAGCTCGTAGATTGCGTTCGGGCTGCTGTTGGCCGCGTTGTACGCATCCGCGAGGGCGTTCTGCCCGATCACGATGCCGAGCACCATGACCCGGACCAGGCCGGTGACTCGTGACAGGGCAGTACCGAGCGCAACGGTCACATTCGAGCGGAGGAGACCGCCGCTCGGCGCCACTACTGCGGTGGCCAGGTCTGGGGCCTTTGCTCGGGTGGTTCCGCTGCAGGCAGTTCGCCCGCGTCTGCACGGCGTGTGTCGTCCATCGCAAGTCGCAGACTCTCGAGTTCCGTGACGAGGTCATCGACGTCGTCGCCGAGAACTCCTCCGTCCGCGGCGCCGAGGCTGACTTCGACCGCCCGCGCGACCAGTTCGTCGAAACGGGCATCGAGCAGACGCAACCGGTCGCGAGCTGTGGTCGAGATCTGCTGCATTCGCAAACCTGAGTTGACCTGGGCTTCCAAAGACTCGATCGTTGATTCGATGTCTGCTCCGTGGCCGGACTGGCTGCGCAACTGGGCGAGCTCTTCCTGGGCGCGCCGGGTGTTCAACTGACCAAGCGCAGCGTCGATGTCATCGCCGCGCGAAGCGATCCGCCACGACTCGACGATTCCGTCTTCGAGTCGTCCGGAGAGGACACCGAGGCGGTCCTTGATCGGGCCGTCGCGTGTGCCTGCGACCGTCCGATCGAACCGCAACTTGGCCGACTGTGCGCCCTGCACGTATCCCCTCCACGGCTCGCTGAGCACGAACGGATCGATCTTCGCGCCGGCTTTGTTGTTCGGGACCGAAACCAGGACTCGGGTCGCGTACGCGGCCGCACCGATGCCGGCGGCGGCGATGATCGGCAGGCCGACGACAATCCCGACCGATGCCACCGCGCCGAGGAGCATGATGCTCCACGGCGAAAGCAGCGCTCGCCCTACCGGGGGAGTGAAGAATCGATCGCGGAAGCTGAGCCGGGACATGAGGTCAGAAGTTTGACACCACGTTGGTGAACACCTGGTCGATGGTCGATGGATTGCTTGCGTCGTAGTACGCGGCTGATGTCGCTTCGGCGATCGCCTTCAGTGTCGCTGTGTCCGCGCCCTCGCCGTAGCTGATCGTGAAAACCCGCACAGACTGGGCATTGACGCCCTCTGAACCACTGCTCAACGTGGCGATCATCTCGTCGTACTCGGCGTCGTCGTTGGAGATGTCTGCGTCATCGTTCTGCCCGTCGGTGAGGAACACAACGGCGTTGATCTTGGCCTGATCGAAGTCGTCGCGGGCGGCGAGGAACGCCTTGGTGACGACGTCGTAAAGCGGCGTGCCGTTGAGCGGTCGCTGGGCCCGAATCGTGCTGCGCAACTTCTCCCGATTCTCGCTCATCGCGGCGGTTGGTACGAGTTCGAGGTATGTCGCGCCGTTCTGATCGAGATCGGTGGTGAAGATCCACAGCCCGACCTCGTCGGTGTCCTTGAACTTGTCCAGTGAGTTGACGGCTGCCTTGATCGCGAGGTCGAGCTTGGTCTCGCCGCCCTCGCCGACAGGTTCGCCCATACTGCCGCTGACGTCGAGCACCAGCAACACCTTGGCTTCTTTGCGCTGGAGCGCCCAGGCGTCGAGGACACCGACGAGGACCTCGGGCGAGGGGACCTCGAGCTCGGACTGGGGCTGTTCTGGGTCGACTCCGTTCGCAGCGCTGATTGGTTCGCCGACTGCGACGGCGGGATTGTTGGGGCGGAAGCCGAACTCCAACACCTTTTGCTGGTTCTCCGGCAACTGGACGAAGTCTTGGAACAGCAGTGCAGCAGCCTTCTGGTCTGCGCTGACCCAATCCGCGTCGAGGATGATGAACGGATTGTCGGAGAAGAGGGTGCCCTCCTTCGGGTAAATGGCCACCAGCGGATCTCGTGGCGGACGAGGCGTCTCGCCCGGCTCGAGGATTCCATCGGGGTTACCGCTGTTGTAGTCGAGGACTGACTTCTCCTCGACGGCAACGGCCGAGACGTACGTCAACGCGTTTCCTCGCTGGTCGGCTCGATACCAGTTGTTGAGGAACGTGAGCGTGGTGTCGCCATAGTGCACGACACTCTGCTCGACGTTCGTCACGAACTCGACCACGGGCGGGCGACCGAGATCCTCGATGGTCAGACCGCTTGTCTTGCCGGTTGCCGCGTAGTACTCGGCAATGGTGAAGTTGAGGCCACTCGTCGAGAACTCAGGACTCGTCTTGCCCAGCTTGAACGCTCCCCATTCGGGATGGCCATAGGTGGCCCAACCCTCGGGGTCGTTGGAGAGATCGACGAGGTCCTGGAATCCGATCGGGGTGTTCGGGTAGTCGAGCGCTTCGGCCATCGGCTTCGGCATCGCAATCACCAGTGGTGTGAGCATGAACGGTGTACCGGGCGGAGCGATGTTGCTCTTCGTACGTTCGTTGACGACTGCGCCCCAACCGCTGGCAGCGGGCGACCAGATGACCGGCTGGGGACCGTCGTTTGCGATGTCGGGCCAGCCGGCGACCAGCAGCTTTGCAGCGGCACCGCTGCTCTTGCGCGCCGGCCGGACGAACACGCACGTGTCATTGACCTTGTTGTCGTCGATGTCATTGAACGTGTTCGCCAGTTCGGTCAACACGGTGACTTTCTCGGGGCTGACGGCCATGTCGACGATGATGCAGTCGCCTGGATCGCCTGACAGGGCACCCGAACTGGATGTCTGCTCGGTCTCGCTACTACAGGCCGCACCAACGAGAGTCGATGCGACGACGATCATCGCCAAAGTCCGGATTCGCTTCACTAGGTGTCCTCCCACAATGCGCGCAATGTGATGAACGTACTCGCTGAGAGGGTCGGGGAGTCTTCGGCCTGGCTGATCCAACCAGCGCTGATCAACGCTTCGGCAGTTTGATCACGGAGCCGGTCGTCGTTGCTCGCGATCACGGCCCAGGTTGCGGCAACGGTAAAGCCCGGAGAGACAGCGAGCGACTGGTACGGCTCGCGGCTGCCACTGGGGCTGGCCGTCCTCTCGACCAACGTGGTGTAGGCGACGTCGACCTTGCTCGGCCGGGAGATCATTGTGTTGAGCGCGCTCCCGGCCGGGAAGGTCTGGCTGTTGGCGACGATGTTGCGAACCCAGGCCCGAACGTCGGGGTCGGAGTACTGGCCCGAGTCGATGTCGGTGGTGCCGAGCAGTCCAGCCATGCCATCGGCGAAGGAAAGCAGTCCGCTTGCCTCGGTGGCCGGATCGCTGATGCCGAGCTTCAGTGATCCGCCAAGGCTCGGGTCACCGACGTCTGCCCAGGTCTTGCCCGCAAGTCGTCCGACGCAGGTTGCAATGCTTTCCTCGGCACATGATTCCTGCAGCGCGCCCGCCTTGGCGTCGATGACCGCAACCGCCGACGCGGTCGTCGAAAGCACCTGGGTCGTCGTCGTCGCCGGTCCGAAGCTCGTCGTACGGTCACGAGTCTCGTCGAGCATCGCCGGAAACGGGTCGAGGGTGAGCCATGCGTCGGGCATCTGATCATCGGTCGCTTGAGCCAGCCGGTCGAGCGTCACGCCTGCCGGTTCGATCGTCACCGTCAGCTTGTTCTGGTTGTCCTTGTCAGAAGCGATCGAGTTGCACACCTCTTGAAACTCGGAACTGCAGATCAACTGGAACGAATTGTCCCCGGATGGCGGGTCGCCTGGGGAAGCCGTTCCGGTGTCGGAGTTTCCATCGAGCGCGTTCCGAATCAGCAAGGCACCGACCACCATTGCCGCAGCGAGGAGGAAGGCCGCCAGCCTCTTGAGCGTCATCGTGGGGCACCCACAGCGGGGAGATCATCAGCGGTCAATGTGGTCAACTGTTCGTTGGTGGGTTCTTCCCACGGGGCAAGACGTTGGGCCTGACGGCCGACGGCCTCTTCGAAGACGTTGCGGATCAGTCGGGCATTGCCAAAACCCCGGTCTCGCGAGGTGGCGGCGAGCAGCGCCCGGAGCTTGGTCGTCGCGTCATCGGTGAGGACGTAGTGGTTCTTCTCGCCGAGTCGATCGAAGATCGTGACCAGTTCGTCGTCGGTGTAGTCGGAGAAGTTGACCGTGCGGGTGAAGCGGCTCTTGAGGCCCGGGTTGGTGTCGACGAAGTCCTGCATCTCTGCCGGATAGCCGGCCGCCACGATGCCGATGTCGTCGCGATGATCTTCCATGAACTTGACCAGGGTGTCGATTGCTTCGCGGCCGAAGTCGTCTGCCCCACCGCGGGCCAGGCTGTACGCCTCGTCGATCAGCAACATGCCGCCGATCGCACTCTGCAGCACGGCCATCGTCTTGGTCGCGGTCTGCCCGACGAATCCGGCCACAAGGGCCGAACGATCCGTTTCGACGAGGTGGCCGTTGGACACGACCCCGACGGATCGGTAGATCTGGCTGAGCAGGCGAGCCACCGTTGTCTTGCCCGTGCCGGGGTTGCCGGTGAAGATCAGGTGATGACTCGTCTCAATCGTCGGGAGTCCACGTTCGGCGCGCAAGGCCTGGATCTGGAGCAGGCTGGTGAGTCGCGAGATCTCGTCCTTCACGGTGTCGAGCCCGACAAGCGCGTCCAGTTCGGCGATCAAGTCGGTGATGGTTCGCGCCGGCGGGAGAGATGAGCCCGGTGTCTTGAGGTCCAGCGTCTTGGGTTCCGGTGTCTTGAGGGTTGGAGCGGTTGGAGCGATCGGAATCTGCGCAGCGGCCGGACCGGGGTCGGTCGAGACGGGACGTCCAGGACCACGGCCGGGACGAGGAACCGCTGCTGCATCCATCGCGCGCAGCAAGGTGTGCCGGAATGTCTCGATGTGATCGAGCTCTGACGGCGTTGCGACCAGATCCACCGAGGCGCAGGCGCGCACCAGCCGAAGCGCCCGGTCGTGGTAGCGGTGACAGCGTTGGGTGCCGTGGCGGGCGTCGGCGCGCACGAGCAGGTCAAACAGAACGGACGGCGTCGCAGCCCAGTTCGCCTTCCCGGTCAGAACCCCTGACGCTCGCATCTCGGCGGGGGTGCCGATCATCGCCGGCTCGCTGATGACGCCGATTCCCGAGATGTAGGCCCACGACTCGTCGTCTGACAAGCGACCATCGGCGTCGAACGCCGCTGCGACGATGGATGACGCCTCGATGACGACATCGGCGCGATGCGATTCCGCAGGCTTGCCCGACAGTTCGCCCAGATCCGCGCTCACCGTGTCGACGAAACGGTCAATGTCGTCACCCAACGGCCCGCGATCCACGCACGCATCGTACGCGTTCGGGGCGCGGCATCGGTGGGCACGTGGTCAACTCGGTTGAAGGGATTACTGGGTCGACCACTAGGGTGCGTCGCGTATGGCACACCGATTCGAGTCAGTTCAAGCAGTTCGCGAAGGTCTTCGCAGCGTCAACTATCTTGCCGACGACGGCATTGCAGGTGTGGCATTCCTTGCCGATCGCCTCGGAAAGCCTGTTTTGGTCGAGGGACCGGCAGGTACTGGCAAGACCCAGTTGGCGAAGAGCATCGCCGAGATGACGGGCTCTCGCTTGATCCGCCTGCAGTGCTACGAAGGGCTCGACGAGTCCAAGGCGCTGTACGAGTGGAACTACAAGAAGCAGTTGCTCCGGATCCAGGCCGACAAGAACAGCGACTCGTGGAGCGATGTCCACGACGACATCTTCTCCGACGAGTTCCTGCTCACCCGACCATTGCTCGAGGCGATCACCGCCGACGAGCCGATCGTGTTGCTGATCGACGAAGTCGACCGGGTCGAGGTCGAGACCGAGGCATTGTTGCTCGAGATCCTGTCCGAGTACCAGGTGTCGATCCCCGAGTTGGGAACGATCACGGCCAAGCAGATCCCGTTGGTGTTCCTCACCTCGAATAACACTCGTGAGTTGTCCGAGGCGCTCAAGCGTCGCTGCCTGTTCCTGCACGTCGATTACCCCGACATGGAACGCGAGAAGTTGATCGTCACCACCCGCGTGCCTGGCGTCAGCGACAACCTCGCCGACCAGATCGCGCGCATTGTGCGCAGCATCCGCCAACTCGACTTGAAGAAGGCGCCAAGCGTCAGTGAAACCATCGACTGGGCCCGCACGCTGGTGTTGCTCGGTATCGAACACATCGACGCCCAACAGGCCAAGGACACGCTGCACATCCTGCTCAAGTACCAGACCGACATCGCCAAGGCGGCCAAAGAGCTGTCCATCGAAGCGGCGAAGTAAGAGCGAGCCGATCATGCTGGACCTGATGGCCGGCTTCGTCACGGAACTCCGCAACGCCGGCATCCCGGTCTCGTTGACCGAGAACCTCGACGCGATGGAGGCGGTCCAGCACATCCCGATCGAGGACAGGGACGCGTTCAAGTACGCGCTCGGCGCAACGATGGTGAAGAACAACTCGCATTGGCGTGCATTCGAGACCGTGTTCGAGGTCTACTTCAGCATCCGTGGACCCGAATACAAACTGGTCGACGGTGACAGCGATCTCGACGAGATGTGGCGCGAGATGCAAGAGTCGCAAATGCAGGGCGAAGGCAAGGGCGCTGGCGGCGGGGGGATGGATTCGCTCACCCCGGAAGAGATGATGAACCTGCTCATGAAGGCGCTGATGAACGGCGATCAGGGCATGATGCGAGCGCTCGCCAAACAGGCTGTCCAACGCTTCGCAGGGATGGAGCCTGGCCGACCGGTCGGCGGCACGTACTACCTGTACCGAACCCTGCGCAACCTCGACCTCGAAGGTATGCAGGAGAAGTTGATGGAGGCAAGTCGTCAAGAGGTCGGCGGCGAGTTGACCCCGCTCGAGGAGCGACTCGAGAAGGACGAATACGACAGTCGGATCGATCAGTTCAAGAAAGAGATCGAGGCCGAGATCCGTCGTCGGCTGGTCGCCGATCGCGGCGCGGAAGCGATGGCCAAGACTCTGCGCAAGCCGCTACCCGAAGACGTCGAGTTCATGCACGCGTCGCGTGACGAGATGCAGGCGCTGAAGAAGTCGCTCTACCCCCTGACCCGCAAACTCGCCGCGCGTCTGGCTCGCAAGCGCCGTCATGGGCGCAAGGGGCCGCTCGACTTTCGCAACACGGTACGTCATTCGCTGTCCTCGGGCGGCGTTCCCATCGATCCGAAGTTCAAGTACCCACGTCCGGCCAAGCCCGAACTGATCGTTGTCGCCGATATCAGCGGATCCGTCGCCGCGTTCGCCCGGTTCACGTTGATGCTCGTGTACGCGCTGCAGGGCCAGTTCAGCAAGGTCCGTTCGTTCGTGTTCATCGACGGCATCGACGAGGTCACCGACTTCTTCAAGAACACCGAGGACATCCAAGAAGCGATCCATCGCGTGAACACCGAAGCCGATGTCGTCTGGGTCGACGGTCATAGCGACTACGGCCACGCGTTCGAGGTGTTCTGGGACAAATGGGGCAAAGAGATCGGGCCCAAGACGACGGTGCTGCTGCTCGGCGATGCACGCAACAACTACCACGCCAGCCAAGCATGGGTCGTGAAGAACATCCGCCAAAAGGCCCGCCATGTCTACTGGCTGAACCCCGAGCCGAAGAGCTATTGGAACACCGGTGACTCCATCGTCGGCGACTACGGCACGCACACCGATGGCGTGTACGAGTGCCGCAACCTGCGCCAACTGGAAGCGTTCGTCGAGAAACTGGCCTGAGGGCGTTCAGCCGGCGGGGGGTTGACACATGCTCGCGGCCGTATCGAGCCGGGCAGTGAGTTCAACGGTCGGGGCGTCACCCTTGGTCGTGATGTCCCAGTTCTCGGACCACGCTGCCGCGGCGTCGTAGCCGTACTGCCAGCGTCCGTCGATGGAGAGGT
>JANOEM010000088.1:0-2399 GCA_031413195.1 Actinomycetes bacterium | reverse complement strand
GCCGTGCTGGTGAAGAGGGCGACGCAACCGACGATCCGGCCGGACACGTCGTCGAGGTGCTTGTTCAGCGCATCCTCGATCCCGGCGAGATCGTCGCCGGCGTTTGAGAAGATCCCGCGACGGTTGTTGAAGGCGAACGCCTGGCGCGCGTGTGCGACACCGGGGCGATGCAGAGCCTCGCCGCCATCGTCGCCCGCGAGCTCGGGATCCCTGCGGTCATGAGCGTCGCCGACGTCACGGCGACTGCCGATGGCACCTGGCTCGAAGTCGACGGAAACACCGGCACGATCCAAGTTTGTTGACCGACTGGGCGGACCAAGGTCGCTGCGTCCACCGCGTCCACCGCGTCGCTCTCGTATCGGCCCCGGCGTTCGCCAAGCGACGTCGTCACGTCGAGCGCGCCGCGTCCGCTAGAGCGATGGCGATCGCGCCGATGTCGACGACACCATTGCTGAGGACGACGACGACCAGCCCGTCCGCGGGGAGGCATGCGGCCCACGACACGAACCCGATGTGTTGGCCGGCGTGCCCGACCGCCGATCCGTAAGGATCGGGGGTCTCGTGGAGCCCGAGATCGGCGATCTCGTAGAGCCCGAGTCCGTACCCGTCATCGAACGTCGCCATCTCGGTCAGTGAGGCCGGGGAGACGATCTCGCCGGCACAGAACGCACGCCACCAGCGCCCGAGAGTTGGCGAGTCTGATGACATGCCACCCGCCGGGCCGCCTGCCGTTGCCCCCGCGAGTGACGGCAGGTAGCCGCCGCCCTCCTCGAGCGCTGCGCTCGACTCGCCGTCAGGCATCGCCATCGGCTCGGTCGGGACCTCGTCCGGTTGATAGATGAGCCGCTCCATACCCTCGACGGCGCCAAGGACGCCGTCGCGCAGCACGTCGGCCACCACCCGCCCACGTACCTGCTCGATGATCAAGCCGAGCAGCACGTAGTTCGTCGACGAGTACTCGAAGAAGTCGCCCGCCGGGGAGCGATCGGCGGCGACCAGGGCCAGCACGTCGGTGGGCGTCCAACGGCGTTGCCGATCGGTCGCCAAACTGTCAAAGATCGCGTCGTAGTCGGGGATCCCGCTGCGCATTCCCAGCAGCTGACGAATGGTCGCCCCGTTCGTGTCGAAGTCCAAATCCGACGGAAGATGATCGGTAGCCGGATCGTCGAGGCCCAACTCGCCGGCCTCGACCATCTGCATCACCTGTGCGGCGATCACAGTTTTGGTGATGCTGGCGATCGCGAACTGGCTGTCGACCTCGACGTCTCGAACGCCGTCCGCCATGCCCGCCGCGCCACTCCAAGTGCCGTCCACGGACATCACTGTCGCGGTAACTCCGCTCCCGTCGGCCATGTCGTTCAGGATCGCCAAGAACTCATCCGCCACGTCCTCGGAGACCGGGTCCACGCCAATGGCGGCGAACAGGGCAGTCGGGAAGGATGCATCCGGTGGCGTCGTCGACGGGGTTGCCGGCTGAGTCCCCGAGGTCGCAGCCAGTCGAGTCGTCGAGGTCGACGCAACAGTCGACGCTGATGGCTCGACCGAGACCGCCGTCGACGCGGTGCCCGCGGTCGACGCGCACCCTGCCAGTGCAACGATCGCGGCCACAGCCCAGACATGCCCGTGATAACGCCTCATCCCGTTCTCAAGTGCGTCGCGGCAGGGGATTTCGGTGTGCTGAATCCGGCGACGAAGTAGCAGGCCGCGGCGATGAGAACAGCGAACCACACACTGAATGCCACAACGGCGTCGGTGCCCCAGTCGTCACCGAGGAGGGGCAGGCTGACGAGATAGATCACCGGTAGCGACGCGGCGAGCATCGCTGACACCTTCAGTCGCTTCCGCCTGAGGCGATCGCCGCGGTCAAGACGGTGGATGTGTGTTGCTCTTTCATGAGTGTCTCCATTCGATAGCGCGGGACAGTGACGATCAGATCGATGATGAGAATGCACCCCACCGATGGTGCTTCGTTGAAACTGATCACTTCCGGCGGCGACAACCCACTCACGTAGCCGACTCGTCGATGCCATCCGCTTGGGCGGGATATCGGTGACGAACGCGACGTACTCGCGATCCGGAAGGACCGGCTGCAGTTGCTTCCATCGTGACTTCATGTGGACATGGTGAACGAGTGCGACGGGGAGAACATCAGGGAGTTCACGTATTTTGGATCTGTGCCCTTCCCATCGACGGCGGGCGGTCGTACGGTGCGATCGTGGCAACGACATCGATGTTGACAGTGGTGTTCGTCGATGTCGTCGACTCCACCGGATTGTTGACCTCGTTGGGAGACGCGCGTGGGACGGCGGCGATCGAGCGAGTGTTGCACACCGTGCGCGAGCGACTGGAACCATACGGCGGCCGCGAGGTGAAGGCGCTGGGCGACGGCTTGATGCTCA
>JANOEM010000087.1:0-2495 GCA_031413195.1 Actinomycetes bacterium | reverse complement strand
TGTGTGTGTGTGTGTGCAACGATGGTCATCCCGTCTTGTTCGGGGTGGTCTCGCGAACCACGGCGGTCGTTCGAGTTCGATTCCGCGATCTCGCAGCACGTCGATCCCGAGACATCCGTGGCCACGAGGACAAGCGAGTCGGCGCTTCCTGGAGCGGCTTCACGCCCAAGCGGTGATGATCACGTGTGTGTACGGGATGCGTAGCATCCCTGAGACGATCGTTGTGTCCACCTTCGTAAAGCTGTCCTCGAGTAGATAACGGTATCCGTCTTCGTCTCGGGCGAATCTGCCACGATCAGCGGCGATCGTGAGTCGAGCGGTCAGCCGTTGCTCGGGATCGAACACGGGCTCCATCGCCACGAATCGGCCGGTGGGTGATAGAAGCGGGCGGATGAGCTCAGCGAGTTCCCGCACGGCGCGCGACGGCAGGTGGTGCAGTACGCCCGACATCATGATGAGATCGAATGGACGGTGATCGAGCAGGACCGGATCTGCGACGTCGGCGACGAGAAATGTTGCTGTGGAACCAGCATTCATCTGCCGGGCAGTCTCGATGTATGACTCGTTGTGATCGATACCGAGGTATGTGCTGCGCTCAGCGTACAGCGGCGCGTAGTCGCCGAAGCCGCAGCCGAGATCGAGCACCGAACCACCGTCGTCGACGGCGAAGTGGTCGCTGACCAGCCGCTCGAGTGTCCCTGATGGCAGCACCGCGCGTTTGAAGTTCTTGTAGACAGCGGGATGGGACAGAATGCGTTCGCGGAGGTTCATGATTCGCCCAGAGGTGCGGTGCGGTCGAGAACCGCAGCGGTAGGGGTGAGCAGCATCACGTGCTGATCACAGGGTTGGCCGTCAACGATCACAGCGTCGATCAGCCTGGCTTCGTCGACGAAACCGACCTTGCGATACACGGCTCTTGCGGCATCGTGCCCCGCGATGACTGCGAGTCGGATTTGGCGAAGGCCGAGTTCAGTGAACCCGTGGCGGCAGGCCAGGTATGTCGCGTTGCTCGCGTGCCCATGTCCCTGGTGCTCAGGGCCGATCCAGATGCCGAAACAAGCCGTGCGATGAATCCAGTGGATGTCGGTGAGTTGGACGAGTCCGATCGGTTCGTCCGATTCGTCCGCGACCGTCCAGACGACCTGCGTTGGGAAGGCTCCCTGCCCCAGCCCTTCGAACCACGCGCGTTCGCCGATCTCTGTGATCGGGAACCGACGGCCGAGCGCCGGGCTGGCGACACGGGGATCGTTGCGCCATCTCCGGGTGGCGTCCAGATCGTGGGGCTCAACGGCGCGGATCATCGTGATGCCCGAGACGTACATCGAAGAGAGTCTAGGCGAGGGACAATGGGCTCTCGTGGAGCCCGAACCATCTCCCTTATACTCCGAGCCGTGTCAAACCCAGTCGCCGACCGTCCGCAACCGATCGATCAGCGAGTTGTCGAGGCCAATCAGAGGGTCCACTCCCAACTCGCCGATCAGTACAACGAGACTGAGCCGCATTTCCGGTCCGAGAACCAGGACAAGGTGCGCCGGCGTCTCGAGGCCATTGCTGCCAGCGCGCCGTCGCGTAGCCGGATGCTCGATCTGGGATGCGGCACCGGATTCCTGCTGAATCTTGCCCACGACCTGTTTGACAGCATCGATGGGGTCGACGCCACGCAGGCGATGCTCGATCGTGTCGATCTGAGCCCTGGGAACATCCAGCTGCACCAAGGCGTCGTCGAGGCCCTTCCCTTCGGCGACAACACCTTCGATGTGGCGACCGCGTATTCGTTCCTCGATCACCTGGCCGATCACAATCCGGTCCTTGCTGAGGTCGCACGAGTGTTGAAGCCTGGCGGCCGCTTCTATGTCGACCTGATCCCCAACCGGTCGTTCTGGAACTCGGTGTACGCCGCGGCGGAAGCGCCCTGGCGCCCATTCGACGCGATCGTCGAACGCGAGATCGACGAATTGGTCAACCACGAGCAGAAACTCCAAGAACAATTCGGTATCGATCCTGTCGACTGGCAGCTCGCCGAACCTGCGAAATCAGAGGGCAAAGGTTTCGATGCCGAAACGCTGCGTGCTGAAACCGAGGCCGCCGGATTCGACGCCGAGATCCGGTTCGAGTGGTATCTCGGTCAGGCCGTGCTGATGCACGGTACGTCAATGGAGGCGTCGGAAATCGTCGACGACCATCTGCGTCGGCTGCTCCCGATGTCGGCGCATCTTTACAAGTACATTGTGCTCACGGGAACAAAGCGGTGAACCTGCTGAACGACGTCCATCGTGACGAGGTGCTCAGCAAGGGGTTCACCGTCGTACGTGACGTTGTCGATGTCGATGTGGCGGGGTGGTGGCGGGAGGCACTCGCGACCCTCGTGGCTCGGCAGCACGAAAACCTGACCGAGCGCACGGCGATCGACGACTACATGGTGCACAATCCGATGTTGTCGGACCCGGTGTTCTTTGACGTGCTGGACCAGCCAGCGGTGGTCGCGGCGCTCGACA
>JANOEM010000086.1:0-7458 GCA_031413195.1 Actinomycetes bacterium | reverse complement strand
TCTTCCGGATTCACCGGCGAAGTCTAGGGAATCACCCCGTGGCGACCGCCTGCCGAGGGACGAGGAAATCCACCTCGATCACGCCTGCGTCGAGGGTCACCGCGTGCAGCACCCCCGGAGGGATCGGCTGACAGTCACCCGCGACTAGGTAGCGCTCGATCGGCGGCACGGTATGCATCACGAAGTGGGCGGAGCCGCGGAGCACCCGAAAGAGGCCCCATGTGCCGTCGGCGACCCGGTGGTTCCGGCGCAGCCCAGCCGGCATCGTGGTTTCATCAAAGGGTCCGGCGGTGCGAACGACCACGAGATCGGTCGGCAACTCGGCTCGGTCGCAGAGCGGGCAGTCGAGTTTCGTGCCAATGTGCTCCGCACGCCCTGTCGCTGTCTGCACCCACGGCCGCTCGAACAACGGTGGCCGATGCCGCACGTGTTGGGCGTGGTGACAAGCAAGGTCCGCGACCCAATCCCCGAACTCGTCAGACCGGAACCCGGTGATCTCGCGTTGCACCCGCTCATCCAACCAG
The DNA here is from genome assembly GCA_031413195.1 of Actinomycetes bacterium. Lineage (GTDB taxonomy): Bacteria > Actinomycetota > Acidimicrobiia > Acidimicrobiales > Ilumatobacteraceae > WLMZ01. The sequence goes on along the minus strand of JANOEM010000086.1, from coordinate 6,934 downwards.
ACCCCGCCACCCGCAACCCCTATCGGATGATCTCCGTCCCGTCGGATGATCTCCGTCCCGTCGGATGATCTCCGTCCCACCCGGTCGCGCGGCAGATCATCCATTGCGTGCGGAACGGGACGCTCTCAGTTCCCGAAGTCCCAACCATCGCCGCGCGCGTACTGACCGAGCACGTTCTTCGCGATCAGGATCTTGTGCACTTCGTCGGGACCGTCGGCGATCCGCAGGGTGCGCGCTCCGAGGTACATCGCCCACAGCGGCAGATCGTTCGACACACCGGCGGCGCCCCAGACCTGGATCGCACGATCGACCACCCGGGTATAGGCAGCGGGCACGTACACCTTGATCGCCGAGATGTCGGTGCGCGCGGCCTGCAGACCCTGGTCGATCTTTTCTGCCGCATGGATCGTGAACAGCCGTGCGGTCTGGATGTCGATGTAGCTCTCCGCGATGAAGCCCTGCACGAACTGCTTGTCCTGCAGCAGGCCACCGTGCACCTCTCGATGCGCTGCCCGTTCGACCATCATGTCGAAGGCCCGCCACATCTGACCGACGCTGTTCATGCAATGGAAGATGCGGCCAGCGCCGAGGCGATCCTGCGCCGCCTGGTGCCCCTCGCCGACCTGTCCCAGCGCATTCGTGACGGGTACGCGGACGTTCTCGTACTTGACCTCGCAATGATCACTCTCGGACCGCCCCCACACGCCGATGCCCCGAACGATGTTCACTCCCTTCGTCGCCGCCGGCACGATGATCTGCACCATCGGGCCGGTCTTGCGATCGGTCGAGTCGGCCTCGACCACGCGGCACATCACGATGAAGAAGTCGGCATCGATCCCGTTCGAGGTGAACCACTTGTGCCCGTTGATGACGAACGAGTCCCCCTCGATAACTGCCGACGTGTCGAGTGAGCGAGGGTCGGACCCCGCATTGTGCGGCTCGGTCATCGAGAAGCCCGATTCCATCGTGCCCTCGATCAGCGGCAACAGCCAATCCCGCTTCTGCTGTTCGGTGCCGTACTTGACCAGGATCGACTGGTTACCGGAGTTGGGGGCGACCACGCCGAACAACGACGCTGCGCCCATCGCATACGCGAGCACCTCGTTCATGTATGCGTGAGCCAGAAAATCGAGCCCCATCCCGCCGTACTCCTGAGGAAGATGCGGCGCCCACAGACCGGCCCGCTTCACGGCTTCCTTGATCTCGGCCCGAAGTTCCAGGACTTCGTTGTGCTCGGTCCATGATTCGTCCCGCTGTCGCTCGGCCCACAGACGACGTTCGTTCGGCAGGATCAAGTTATTGACGATCTCGGCCGTGCGCATCCGGATGTCGTTGATCCGCTCGTCGAGCGTGGGGACCGGCTTGCAGTTCATCACCATTCGACGAAGGTACGCCAGTTCGGTCCGCCCGCGATAGTGCCGAAGTGCTCAGCCACCGCATCACAGAATGGGACGAAGCCGCTCCACTTCGGCGACCATCGAGTCGGCGAAGTCACTCCGATCGAGAGGGCCTGTCCATGACTTCTCGTTCACCCGCTCAAGGGGAATGACCTCGGGACCGATGATGAAGCATGACCGATGGCCGTCCCTCGCTTGGCGCGTCCGCGTCGCCCACTCTTCCGGATCGGCCTACGCCCAGTCTTTCAGATCGGCCGCCGCCGAGTCTCCCCTCAGCTACGCCCCGTCCAATCGTGGCACAGCGCCCCCTGTTGCCACCGAGAAATTGTCCTCCACAGCGTTCAGGAAGCCGGATCGTGGGCTGGCTGCTCACTCTCCTGATCGTCGCTGGAGCGGGCGGCGCCGCATACTGGTTCATCCTCCGCGAGGACGGATCCTCCGCTGCCGTGGTCCCGCTGACAAGCGTGGTCGACGTCGACGCCCCGACGACGGCGGGAATACAACCCGTTGCGCCAGCTGAACTCTCTGGTGTGCCCTACATCGGCCCGCTCAAGTTCCAATGGCCGCGGGACTGCCTCGTACCCGTACGCGAAGTCGTGACCAAGGGCGGGAGCACCGCTGAGGTCGCCTACGGTCTCTCGATCGTGGGGGAAGGCGAGAACCTCGTGGTGTCGTTCGCAGGTATGACGGTGTCGACCGTGAACGGGTCTCCAGTCACCGGAGACGCCGCCGACCAGGCGACCGCCGGGTTCCTGCTCCCGAGTTTCGTTGTCGGTCCGGACGGCAGCGTGGTGGAGGTTCGCGGGATGGCAGCCCTCATCGCAGAATTCGCGGCCAGAGACCCCGACTTCGTCGCCAAGTACACACCCGAGGAAATCGCCGGCCTCGAGTCCTTGGTGATCGCGAAGTACTGGGGCAGCTGGGTTGGGTTCTGGGCCTCTCTCGGCTCGGTCGACGAACCACGCCTCGAAGCAACGAGCCCGTCGAACTCGTCCGGCTTGTCGTTTGACACCACACTTGTCGTGGAGTCGTTGGGCACCGGAGCGGACGGCCAAATTCGTCTCCGCCAGGTGCAGACCCTCGACGGCGAGAACTTCCTGCGTGCGCTCAGCGCTGCCCTTCCCGAGATCAACAGTGACCCCACCGCCGCCGGACGGCGAATCACGACGGTCGATGTCACGACGGACCCGCTCACGCTGCGCTCCAGCTCGATCGTCTTCACGAACGACACCCAGCTGACCACGAATGGTCAGACCCAATCCGATCTCGAGACTCGCCGCTGGACAATCGACTGGGCAACAGCAAACTGTTCGTAACACTCAAGGCGGAAGACCTGACTTGCATACATCCTGAGTCATGGATAGGTCACTATCCTTGACCTAACCGACCCTTACGGCCGGTGACCGTCGGCGAGGATCGCGTCGATGATCCGCTCGGGGTTCACCGAGCCGGCAAGTGAGAGGGCGGCGAAGCGATCCTGCCCCAGCCGCTCCATGGTGTTGTCGAGGCGGAGCTGGTTGACACGCGGACGTCGACGGTCGGGGTTGATGCCCTGATCGATGTGGATCGCCGTCGATGCACCCCAGGTGCGGGCGGCGGACTCGTCGTCGCCCAGCGCGGCACGCACCGCGGCGAGCTGGGCGAGAGAGTCGCCGACCGCCAGCGGGTCGGGATAGCGGTCGCGCGTGAAGCGCAGGTGCTCGACGAGCAGCCCCCATGCCGCCGCCGGTCGCCCGAGCTCGAGCTGCGCCATGGCGGAGACGATCAACACCACACTCAACGAGATGCCGAGATCCACATCGCGTGCCAGATCGAACGCCTCGTCGGCGAGCGCGCCAGCCTCCTCGAACCGATCGAAGTCGACCAGCGCCTCGGCCGTGGATGCCAACAGCAACGTCAGCGCGTGTCGATCACCCTGCCGACGTGCATCCTCGATCGCCTCGAGATTGAGTCGGATCGTCGTGTCGGTGTCGCCCAGATAGAACGCCGCGTATCCGGCGAAGTCTCGGGCGAGGGCGACCAGACCGGGGTCCCCGCTGGCCTCCGCCGTGGCTCGCGCCCCCTCGACGCAGCGCCGCGTCCCGTCATCGTCGTGATGGTGGGCGTGGAAGGCACCGAGGCAGCACCACGCGTTCACCACCAAGCGGTCCGGACGGCCGGACACGTCACGCAGCGCCGGTTCGAGCAGATTCGCGGTGTCGGCCCGGTTCACGTACGAGGCGAACGTCCCCGCGAGGAGACTCATGCGGTGAGCGAGCCCGGGTTCGAGGTCGACGGCACGGAGCGCATCGAGGGTCACCGACGCGTCGACCAGCCGGCTCCCGTGCAACCAGTACTGGCCGAGCCGCAAGGCGAGTTCAGCCAGTTCGGAAAACTGCCCGCGCTCGAGCCGCCCGGCGATCGCGGCGTCGATCGCCGCGGCGTCGGCGACGAGACGCCCGTGCCAGTGTTCGGCGTCGGGACCGAACCAACGGCCCTCGGCATCGGACGTCAACGCGTCGATCTGGGCGAACAGGGCGTCTTGCGCGACGCCGAGCTCGTCCTCCGCAGCGGTTGTCGCGACGTACCGCCGGACGGGTGGTGGTACCAGGAGCCGGTCACCGACGCGGCGCACGAGGCCCGATTCGACGAGGTCGCCGAGATGGGCCAGCGCGTCGATGCTCCGTGCCGCGCAGCTCGCCTCGGCGAGCTCGATCGTGATCGGTCCGTCGATCAGCGCTGCATGCATCAGTACCACGAGCGCGTCGTCGCTCAAGAGCGTCACCGTCGAGTCGAGCACCACGCGGAGGCTCCTCTGGCGTTCCGGATAGTCCTCGGTGGCCGGCGCATCGATCGCCGCAGAGCTGAAGGCCTGCAGACGACGTAGCAGCTGCGCCGGGGAGAGCGCACGGAGCTGGAGCGCGGCCAGCTCGACACCGAGTGGGATGCCAGCGGTGAGCTCGCAGATCTCGGTGACAATCGCCTCGTCGATCTCGTCGATGTCGGCCCGCACGAGCTCGGCCCGCATGCGGAACAGTTCGGTCGCCTCGCCCGCGGCGCCATCGGCGTAGCGCACCGTCAACGGCTGGAGTGCCACGAGCTGCTCCTCTCGGAGGCGAAGCGCTCGGCGGCTCGTCGCGACCAATCGCACCGATCCGCCCGCATCGAGCAACGACCGGACCAGCGAGGACGCGCCCCTCAGCTGCTCGAGGTTGTCGAGCACCACGACGCCGTCCGCCCGGCTCGCCCAACCGACCACGCTCTCGACTGGGTCGCTCTCCACGGTGACACCCACCGCACGTGCGATGGCGTGCGCGGCCGACCCCTCTTCGGTCATCGGCGAGAGGTCGACGAACCACACCGCCGCACCCGCGTCTGCGATCCGGTGTGCCACGGCCGTGGCGACGCTGGTCTTGCCGATCCCGCCGAGCCCCACGAGCGACACCAGTCGAGTGCCCGACCGAAGCCACGCCACCACCTGATCGACGACCCCCTCCCGCCCGACGAGCACCCGTTCGGCCGGCAGGATCGGTGACGAGGATGTCGCATCGGCAGGGCTCGACGTCGACGCTGGCGTCGCCCGACCGGCGGGCGGCGACAACGTCTGGTCGAGCACCGCACATTCGAGCGCGACCAGCTCCGGACCCGGCCGCAACCCGAGCTCTTCGTCGAGCAACCGGCGGGCTCGCTGGAAGCACTGCAGCGCGTCCGACTGCTGCCCCGCCCAGTAGTAGGCGGCCATCGCCGTCGCCCAGCCCCGCTCATCGTACGGCGATCTAGCGATCAGGCGTTCGGCTGCGACGATCGCATCGTCGTACCTCGCGAGCATCGTGAGGCATTCGGCCTGCTCGACCGATGCCGAGGCGAACGCGCTTTCCAGCGCCGGTCGTGCCGACTCGACGAATGGTGCCGACTCGATGCCCTCGAACGGTCGACCGCGCCAGAGATCGACCGCTCGTGCGAGCACGGCCTGGGCCCGTTCGTGATGACCGCTCCGCAGAGCGGCGCGCCCCTCCGAGACCATCGCCTCGAAGACGTGCAGATCGATGCTCGCCGCCGGGAGCGACAGGCGGTAGCCGCCGTCGAGCCGCTCGATCGTCGCACCGGCCGGCGACAACGCCCGTCGCAGCGACGACACGTGGACCTGCAACGTGTTCACCGCGGTCTCGGGGGCACTGTCACCCCAGACACCGTCGATCAGCGACGAGACGGCGACCGTTCGCCCGACGTTGAGGCCGAGGAAGGCCAGCACGGCGCGTGGCTTCTCCCCACCCAACTTGATCGTCCCACCCGTGTCGTCGTGGAGCTCGACCGGGCCGAGCACACCCAGCGCCGCCACCCGCTCATCATCGCGCGTACCGGGTCTCGTCGGGCCATCGTGCCTCAGACCTTCAGCGGTTCTTCAGCGCCCACGTCCATCGTGGAACACAGCCACCACCGGCCATCACGAGGAGACACAACGATGAACACCAAGACCGATAGCACTGCCAACACCGTCACTAACACCAACACGAAACGGCGACTCGGGGTTCGCCGGGCCTTCTGCGCATCGCTCGCCGCTATCACGATCGGAGTTGGGGCGGGAGCACTCTCAAGCGCCAGCCCTGCCTCAGCGGCGTCTGGCGTGAGGGCCTGCTTCCAACACAAGGGCTCGACCGCCAGGCAAATGAAGGCCGACCTCGAGCTTTGGTCCAACGGTAAGTGGTACCGCGTCGCATCGGGATACACGAGTATGAACGACGGTTGCGTCTATGCCAGCATCACCGGCACAGGCCAGAACTACCCTGCGAGATGGGTGCTCAACCACTACGACTCGTTCTCCGGCAACACCTACTGGGGAGCGCCGAACACCTATGCACTGCAGGGTTCCCAGTACGCCAACTTCGGCATTGTCGACTACAAGTGCTACGGCTCCTGCACGGCATTCAATTGGTAACACCAGTGCAAGCTGCACATCTCGCGTCTGATCTCACATCAACCACGGGCGGGCCGGGTGCTGCGAGGCACCCTGGGACGAGTGCCTGTGCAGCGGTCTCTCGAAGGGGTCCGGCGTACTCGGGGGTCGCTGATGCCGCGCCGTCGGCGACGGACGAATCAACCTCGGGCGCTGCGGTCGTCGAGAGCGCTGCCGTAGAGGAACGAGATCTCACCACTATTCAGGGGAAGAACGTCTGAATTCGGTCCGTGTCGGACAGCTTCAGGAGTGCGAGCAAAGGTCGGGATCCCCGCCGCGAGCCAAGGCACCGTGGTACCGCCACGGATCGGCCCGCATCAGTCGTTGACGCCGGACGGTACCGACCGGTCGGGCCGGTTCGCGGACCTCACCCCGACCGGCCACCGCGCCGTGGCACCCGCTCTTCAGCAGCCCAGCTTTGCTGCGAGACCTGCCATCTCCTCGACGCTCGCGCCAAGCACCACGTTGTGGCATCGGCGTTGCAGGAACGACGTGAACGATGAAGTGCTCCCACCCACGAAGACGACAGTGCCACTCGCCGACAGGGTCTGGTCATCGAGTCGTTCCACGCTCGCACCGGCAGAGATCGTCTTGACGAGCTCAC
>JANOEM010000085.1:0-3872 GCA_031413195.1 Actinomycetes bacterium | reverse complement strand
CGCCGGTGACGATGGCCCGCATCGTCGCCGCGGACACCGAGGTGGCCGGGTGCCCGATGCACGAGGGCGACCGGGTGCTGCTCAGCTTTGCCGCAGCAAACCGCGATCCGCAGGCGTTCGACAACGCCGACGAGATCATTATCGACCGCGCGCTCAACCGGCACATCGCATTCGGGGTCGGCATTCACCGCTGCGCCGGTTCGAACCTTGCCCGGATGGAGTTGCGGGTTGCCGTCGAGGAATGGCTCAAACGGATTCCTGACTTCCGACTCGCCGACGGCGCGGAGGTGACCTGGGCGGGCGGCCAGGTCCGCGGCCCGCGCAGCGTGCCGGTGGTGTTCTCGTGAAGATCCATGTCGATCCCGAGAGGTGCCAGGGTCACAACCGGTGCTACGCGATCGCGCCCGCACTGTTCGACGTCGACGACTTCGGCAACGCAAGCGAGCAGGGCGACGGCACAGTGCCGCCCGAACTTGCCGAACAGGCACGCCTCGCCGTCGCCAACTGCCCCGAGTTCGCAATCACCATCGACGAGAGTTGAACCCCTCGGCCGAGCCGGAGGGGCGACAATGATCTCGCGGATCGGCAAGAACCTCGGTGTGTTCGCGGGCAACGCACCCGAAGCGAGCGCGCAACTCGAACGTGATGGCTACGCCGTCCTGAGAGGTGTTCTGGAGCAGGCCGACATCGACCAACTCGCGGCTGAGATCGAGGATGCCTTCGACCGCTATCCGCCGTCTCGTAATCGGACCGACAAGGACGAGTTCCGCTACGAGATGCTCAACATCGGTCCGGCATCCCAACGCGCGATCGGCCATCCCGTGATCCTTGCAGCGATCGAACCGCTACTCGGCAACGACTGTCACGTCATCGCCAACACCGCATGGCGGAACCCGCCGACCTTCGGCGGTGGGCCTTGGCACTGCGACGCCGGCCCACACGTACCTCGTCCCGCAGATGTCGAGTGGGACGACCGGATCCCGTATCCGATCTTTGCGATCGGCGCGCACATCCTGTTGAAGGATTGCACTCGAGAGTCGGGACCGACCGCAGTGGTGCCCGGTAGTCATCGTTCCGGGCGACTCGCGCCGAACGATCGCCTTCGCGACCCCGAATTGACCTACGACGGTCGTCCCGCAGTCCTGCTCGAAGGCAGTGCCGGCGACGTGGCGATGTTCGTGTCGGATGCCTGGCATCGCGGCACTCCTGCCGACGGTGGCGACGGACGACTGTTTCTGCAGGTCCACTACGCGAGGCGCGACATCGCCCAACGGATCCGGACCACCGCCCAGGTCAATCATCTGTCCGACGAGGCGATCGCGCGAGCGGGTTCTCGGCGAGAACGCGAATTGCTCGGTCTGCACGAGCAGTACTTCTACGACGGTTGATCCTGACCAGGGTCAGCCAACCAGATGCATGACGTCCTGCACCAGCAAGACGGTCAACAGGCCGGTCACGCTGACTGCAACCGCCGAAAAGTACCACCGATACTTGTGATCGATTGCGAAGAAGCGGCGGACGGTGAACACGTCGCAGGTCATCGCGACCACCCCGATGACGATGCCGATCAACGGGCCGACACCAGCGGCAAGGCCCAGCACCGGAATGACAAACGGGAAGATGACGTAGGTGAGCGTGCACCGCAATCCCGAGATCATCATCGACTTCTGGAACGCTGCATACGCGTCCTTCGACGACGCACCTTCGGGCCGCTCGTGGATGCGGAGCACCTTACGAACAACCATGTCGGCCCGGGATCGCTGAACCACACCCGTGGATCGCGGGAACGGACAGACACCAGCGGGCTCGGCCACCGGCTGGTGCTTGACCGGGCACACCGCGGCGGGCGGCGGCTTGTGCGCAACGGGACAACCTGTAGCTTGCGGGACAGGGGTCGCCAGATCGGGATCGATCGTCTGTTGAACCAGTGAACCCTGTTCCATCAGTCCCATGTTACGAACGTTCGCCGTTCGAACGCGCATTCCGCATTGATTCAGCGAAATCATCGAAACGGGGCATCAGGGGGTCGGCAGCGCTCCGCCGCTCGGACGGCGTGTGAACCCGGTTCACTGGTCCGGATGAAGCTGCTTGTCGTGAGTCCTGACTACGCCTCGCATGTCATCCCGATGCTCCAGGTCGGCGTGGCGTGGCAACGCGAACGAGGCCACGTCGTCGTGGCGACGGGTGATTCGGTTCGGCCACTCGTCCTCGATGCCAGGTTGGACTGGACCCATCTCCGCCTCGGCAAGGGCAGCAACAGCGGCATCATCCGCACCGACGAGCAACCTGCCGGCGAGGACGATCATCTCCGCGCGTTCTTCGACGCAACACGAGCCGGAGCGATCGAGACGCTGATCTACCAGGCCGAAGCGCGCCGGCACGACCTGCTCCACGAGCCAGAGCGGGTGCTGGCCGACCTGCGCAGGATCATCGCGGAGACGCAACCTGACCGGGTGTTGGTCGATCACGTCGCATTCGGTGCCCGTCTCGCGCTCCATGCGCTCGGTGTCGAAGCCGCGGCGATCGTCCTCGGACATCCGACGGCGCTGCCTGCGCCCGGCGAATTGTACGGGATGCCTCCGTCGTGGCCCGAATGCCTGCGCCCGAACGAGATCGAGCTCGCCGGTCTGACCCGCAGATGTCGGGAATCGGTCGACGAACTCGCATCGACTGCCAACGACCTGCTTGGGCGCCTTGCCCCACAGCGGCCACGGATCGACGATCTCACGTCGCTTCCCGGCCACCCGACGATGTACGTCTATCCGACCGAGTTGCACGATCCCGCCCGTGCGATGCCGGCCGGCAGCGTGTCGCTCGGATCCCTGCGTCGCGACGAGGACCTTGGCAACGTCGACCTTCCCACCGGCACCGGTCCCCGGGTCCTCGTCGCGCTCGGCTCGTTCCTCAGCGCGCGAGGCGATCTGCTCGCGGCCGCTGTCGAAGCCGCCCGCCTCGACAACTGGCGGCTCGCGCTTGCGCACGGAAGCACTGCCCCCGATCGGCTCGGAACGCCGCCAGACGGTTCGCTCATCGCTGCTCATCTTCCCCAGGTCGCGCTCCTTCGACACACCGACGTGATGATCACCCACGGCGGCAACAACAGCGTCACCGAGGCGTGCGCTGCAGGGGTTCCGATGGTCGTGCTGCCGATGTCCACCGATCAGTTTGCCGGCGCTGCGTCGATCGAAACCGCCGGCCTGGGAGTCGTCGTCGACCCGAACCAGGTCACCTCGGCGTCGCTTGCGGCTGCAGTGTCGTCCGTCCTCGCCAGCGACGCCGGCACCCGTGTGCGCATCATCGCTCGATCGATCGCCGAGTCCGGCGGCGCATCTCGAGCCGTCGCCGCGATCGCCGGGACGATCTCGTGACGCGGACATGACGATGTCCCGGCTCAGTCTGCGCACACGTCAACACCCGAGTGGCCCGTGGAGGCGCCCAATCCACTCTGCGACACCCCTCGTTTATGGTTGGCGATATGGAGTTGGCGGCGGTGCACAGTCTGGTCGACGGGGTCGGCGGGATCGATTTGACGGTCGCGGATCGCGAGATGTTGACGGCAGGGATCGGTGATGTTCGTCGTCTGATCGGGTGGGCCCGGTCTGTGGAGATCGGCCTGGTGCAGGCGTTGGCTGGGTTGTCGTCGTTCCCGGAGAAAGACTTCGCGGACGCGACCCGCACCGGTTTGGCTGATGGGACGAAAGCGTTGGAACGCGCCGAGACAACTACCGCGATGCCGGAGTTGGGTGTCGCGCTCGCGGATGGTGAGATCGGTGTCGAGCATGTCGATGTCGCGAATCGGGCCCGGCGACGTCTCGACTCTGCGCTCCGCCCCGCGTTGGACTGCAAGTCTGCCGAGCTCGCTGCACAGGCGA
>JANOEM010000084.1:0-7511 GCA_031413195.1 Actinomycetes bacterium | reverse complement strand
AGGTGACGACGTGCTTGCGGCGTGTGAACTGAACGGCGACATACGCGGCGGCCAGCAGACCGACCGCGAGCAGCCACCACAGTCGCCCGGGGGCGAGGAAGTCCGCTGCTGTGAGTGAGCTTGAGCCCAGAGACACCGTGTTCATCTGCGGATCCCTCCGCCGACACCTGCGACCTGGACGCGCCGCCGACGAACGTGCTGGATCAGCGCGCCGACCCAGTCCTGATCCGTTCGCAGGACGAGGTGATCGGCGCCAGCCGAGCGCAGGACGGCGGTCGTGGCGTCGCGCTGGGCCTGGGCCGCGGCACGGTAACGCTGCTGGAGATCGGCGGTCACCTGGACCTCGCGAACCCTGCCCGTCGCAGGGTCGGCAAGGGCGACGTAGCCGACCGCTGGGATGTCGAGCTCGCGGGGATCGATGACCTCGATCGCGAGCACGTCATTGCGAACTGCCAGCGTGCCGAGCGCTCGGTGCCAATCGCTCTGAGGGTTGCTCGCTGCGATGAAGTCGCTGATCACGGTGACGAAGCCGCGACGGCGCGACAGCGCGCCGACCCTGGCCAGGGCCCCGGAGAGATCGGCGTGACCGCGGCCGGCCGAATCGGGTGGCATCCCGATCGCGTGCAGAACGGCACGGACCTGCTGCTTGCCGGGCCGAGGTGGGAACGTCTTCATCTCCGGACCGGCGACGAGCACGGCACCGAGCCGGTTCTGGTTACGCGCGGTGAGAAAGCCGACTGCTGCGGCTGCTCCCAGAGCGATCGATGACTTCTCCGGCCCCACTGTCCCGAATCTCATCGGCGACGACACGTCGACAAGCAGCCAGCCTTCGAGGTCGCGGTCGGCGATCTGGTCGCGGACGAACAGTTCGCGGGTTCGCGCCGTGACGTTCCAATCGATCCGACGGACATCGTCGCCGACCTGATACATCCGGCTCTCGCCGATCTCGCTGCCATGGCCGGGTGTGATGCCCTGGTATTGACCGTGCAGGAAGCCGTCGAGCTTGCGGGTGACGGTCAGTTCGAGACTGCGCAGCATTTCGGCCAAGGCATCGGTTGGCGGGCCTGCCGGCCACTCGACGGATGCGGATTGTTTGGCGGCCGGACCGGTTGAGGAACGACCCACGATCAACTCTCGAACACCGACGGCACGGAAGGCGCCACGGGGATCTCGACCCGCGGCGACACCCGAGTAGCCGGGACCGTGCTGAGCAGGCGGTGGAGGATGTGCTCGACGGTGATGTCGCGAGCCAATGCGTCGTAGGTGAGCACGAGCCGATGACGGAGAACTTCCGGGGCGAGGTCGAAGACATCCTGCGGGGTCGCGTAGCCGCGGCCACGCAGCAACGCCAGAGCCTTCGATCCACGTACCAGGGCGAGCGATGCGCGCGGGCTTGCCCCGAGCGCGATCATCGATTGCAGATCCGCGAGCCCTGCTCGATCCGGGTGACGGGTTGCCTGGACGAGGTCGACCGCATACTGCTGCACCGTCCGGTCGACGTACACGACGTCCGCTGCTGCCTGCAGTCGCCGCAACCCGTCGAGATCGATGATCTCGTCCGGCCGAGGTGGGCTGACGGCCATCCGGTCGATGATCAACATCTCTTCGTCCGACGTCGGGTGAGTCAGCAGGATCTTCATCATGAACCGGTCGCGCTGGGCATCGGGCAGCTGATAGACGCCTTCGCTCTCGATCGGGTTCTGGGTCGCAACGACGAAGAACGGGGTCGGCACGGGATGGGTGATGCCCCCGATCGTGACCTGCTGCTCGGCCATCACTTCGAGCAACGCCGATTGGACCTTCGCGGGGGCCCGGTTGATCTCGTCGGTCAGCAGGAAGTTGACGAAGATCGGGCCGAGCTCGACATCGAACTTCTCGCTCGAGACGCGGTAGACGCGCGTGCCGACGATGTCGCTCGGCAAGAGGTCGGGCGTGAACTGGATTCGTGCGAACGTTCCGCCGGTCACTGTCGCCAAGGTTTCTGCGGCCAGCGTCTTGGCCAAGCCGGGGACGCTCTCGAGCAGGCAGTGACCCCGTGACAGCAGGCCGACGAGCAGCCGTTCGAGCATCCTCGGTTGCCCGACGATCACCTTGCGCATCTCGAAGAAGATCTTCTCGACAAGCGCCGACGTGTCACCGACCGAGCCGTCGGGAGCGTGATCCCACTGCCGAAATCCGTTGGTGCGCTGCTGTTGATCGTGGTCCACGAACGTGACTCTACGATGCCCCCCGCCGATCTTGGCGTCGCGCGTCAGCCGTGGCGGTGCGCATGTTCGGCGATGACCCGGACGAGGCAACCGGTCAGCCTGCGGGCTGTTGCGAGGTCGAGGAACTCGTTGGGTCCATGGGCGTTACTGCCCGGACCGAGCACGCCCGTGATCACGAACTGGGCCTCGGGGAACATCTTGCCGAGCATGCCCATGAACGGGATGGTGCCGCCCTCGCCGAACGCCCGCGCTGGGAGCCCGAAGTACTCCATCGAGGCCATCTCGAGCGCTTTGTCGAGCCACGGCGCGAACGGCGGTGCGTTCCACCCGGCCGCGCCCTGGACGTCTTCCAGCACGAGCTCAGCCCCATACGGCGGGTCTGCGGTCAGGGCCCTGGTGAGTGCTGTGCACGCGGCGTCGGGGTCGCACGTCGGCGGGATCCGGAAGCTGAGGTGCAGGCTGGTCGACGGCCGCAAGACGTTGCCGGCGATGGCGACATCGGGGATTCCTGCAACGCCGGTGATGCTCAGCGTGGGGTGCCAACTGTGGGCCAACAGTTGGCTCGTCTGATCGTCGACCATCGGTCTCGCTCCGGCGACGAACGGGAAGTGGTTCGCAATCGGTTCAGGGAAATCGATCCCTGTTTGGGTGGCCTCCGCGATCCGCCCGGCCGGAATCTCGACGTGCATCTCGGGCAGGAGCACCCGCCCGGTTGCGGCATCCTCGACCCGGTCGAGCAGTTGGCGAAGGATCCGGAACGACGACGGCACGATGCCGCTCGCCTCGCCGGAGTGCACCCCTTCGGTCAAGATCTTGACGGTGACGGTGCACGACACCAAGCCCCGTAGCGACGTTGTCGCCCACAGCCGCTCGTAGTCCAGGCATCCGCTGTCCAGGCACAGCACGAGTGACGGCGAACCGATTCGATCGGCGAGCGCGACGAGGTGTGCGGGCAGATCGGGGCTGCCGCTCTCCTCACTCGCCTCGATCAGCACGATCAGCCGAGTATGCGAAATGCCGACCGCTTGCGCAGTCTCGATCGCTGCGAGCGACGCGAACGCTGCGTACCCGTCGTCTGCCCCACCGCGTCCGAAGAGGCGGCCGTCCTCGACCACCGGCGTCCACGGTCCGAGTCCGTCACGCCAGCCGACCATCTCCGGCTGTTTGTCGAGATGTCCGTAGAGCAACACGGTGTCGTGGTTCGATCCACCATTGAACGCAGGGACCTCGATCACGATCAGCGGAGTACGGCCCGGCAGCTCGTGCACCTCGACCGTCAGCCCGGCGATCGGTCGGGCCGCACACCACGCCCTGATCAGTTCGACGGCTCTGGCCATGTGGCCGTGCTCGTCCCACTTTGCGTCGTAGGCCTCGGACATGCTCGGTATCCGGATGTAGTCGAACAGCGCAGGCTCGATGTGGTGGGCCCAGATCTGCTCGATCCGCGCGTGGGCCTCGGTCTCGATGGTGCTCATGTTCGGATCTCCTGATGCGTTCAGCGAATCGAAGCGATGCGTTCGATGACAGCTTCAGCTTCGCGCACCATCGAGCGAACGATGTCCCCGGCGGGAACGAGCGAGTGGATCGCACCGGCGCCCTGCCCGGCCGGCATGAACTCCTTGTTCTCCTCGACGACGGTGCCTGACGGGTAACCGAGATGGTTGACCCCGGCCCTCGCCGACACGCCGGCCTGATTGGGGAACGGCTGGAGTTCGCCCGGGTTCTCCTCGAAGTGATTGGTCCAGTCATTGCGGACGACACGGCAGGTCTTGCCGGTGTAGCTCTTGCTGATGACGGTGCCGTCCTCGGCGATGTCGAGCAGCGCCTGCTTGTACCCGTTGACTGCCTGGGCCTCGGGCGTCGCGATGAATCGAGTGCCGATCCACACCCCATCGGCACCGAGCGCGAGCGAGGCCGCGAGCCCGCGGCCGTCGAACAGGCCACCCGCGGCGACCACCGGCACCTTGTCACTGACGGCGTCGACGACCTGGGGCACGAGAGCCATCGTGGCCACGAAGCCCGTGTGCCCGCCGGCCTCGGTGCCCTGGGCGACGACGAAGTCGCAGCCGCTCGCCACAGCCGCGATTGCGTGGAGCACCTTGCCGCACATGCTGCCGACGAGGATGTTGTTCGCATGGAGCAGGTCGACAACCTCGCGCGGCACGCCGAGACCGGCGACGAAGATGCGCGCTCCGCCGTCGATGACGGTTTGGATTCCCGATTCGACCTGACCGGGGAAGGCGGTCAACAGGTCGACGCCGAACGGCTTCGAGGTCAGTGCCTTGACCATCGCGATCTCTTCGACGAGTTGCCCCGGCCTCATCGTGCTCGCACCGAATGTTCCGATGCCGCCGGCTTCGCTGACCGCAGCGACCAGTTCGTGGTAGCTGACCCCGCCCATGCCGGCCAACATGACCGGGTGTTCGATGTCGAGGAGCTCGGTCAGACGTGTGCGCATGGTCGTCACCGTAATCACCGCCCGGCGGGCGCCACGACTCGTCCCCAGCGTGCCAACATGGACCGATGAGCACGGCATCACCAAGTCCAACCGGCTCCTCGGGGGCGCTCGAGCGGCCATCGTCTACCGAACTGTCCCGACCGGTCGTAGTTGTCGGCGGGATGCTCGCGGTGATGTGGGCGATGGAGATCATCGACCTCTTCCCCGGCACGCCGTTCGATTCGTGGGGCATTCGCCCGCGGACGCTGGGCGGATTACTCGGGATCCCGCTCGCGCCCTTCTTGCACAGCGGTTTCCCGCATCTGATCGCGAACACCATCCCGTTCGTGGTCCTCGGCGTCGTGATCGCACTCAGCAGCGTCGAGCAGTTCGTCGAGGTGACGTGCATCATCGCGCTGACGAGCGGACTCGGAACGTGGCTGTTCGGGCAGTCGAACAGCGTGCACATCGGAGCGAGTGGTCTGGTCTTCGGGTACCTCACGTACCTGGTGTCCCGGGGTGTGTTCGCGCGCCGGATCCTGTGGCTCGCCGGCGGGTTCGTCGTCATGCTCGTGTACGGCGGCATCCTGTGGGGCCTGCTCCCTCGCCCCGGGGTCTCGTGGACCGGCCATGTGTTCGGCGCCGTCGGGGGAGTGCTCGCAGCCTGGATCCTCCACGGCCAATCCGACGACGATCCCGGAACCGCCGCCGCCCCCAACCCGTGAACCCGGCCATCGCCGCGTGAACCCGGTCACCGCCGCCTGAACCCGGCCACCGCCGCCTGAACCGATGCGCGCGACTTCCCACATCGCGTGTGGCAAATCGCGCAGTGTCGGGTCGACATCGGCTGTGAGCCGGTCACCGCGCGCGATTTCCCACATCGCGTGTGGTAAATCGCGCGTGGGAGCGCCAGGTCTGGCCGGGTTGAGCCGGGCGGTCAGTCGTTGGCGAAGGCGCCGTCGCGGCGGAACATCCGGCGGTGCCACCGCGACGGGGTGACGGCGATGGCGCGTGGTTCGTCTTCGAACATCCACCTTGCGAAGTTCCGGCGGGTCCAGTCGTTGAGATCGACGATGCGGACGGCGCCTCGCGCCCCATGGTTGCTGGCGAGGATCTTGCCGAGGCGGATCGACATGCGATGGTCCGCGAGAAGGTGTTCGAGGGCGTGAGCCCGGTAGATCTCGCCCGCCTCGTTCGGCTTCGTGGCATCAGCGGCGAGGATGGCCTCGGCCGCGAGGCGACCGGTGAGCAGAGCCTGCCCGATGCCTTCACCGGTGAGCGCGTCCGTCGCTGCCGCAGCGTCCCCGACGAACAGCACCCGACCTGAACAGAGCGTGGCCTCGTCGATCCGGGCTGGTATCGGCCACGCAGTGTGGCGACCTTCCATCTCGACATCGGGGCCGAGTGCCTCACGAATGTGCGGACGTTGCAGCAGGTCCGGCCACTGGGTCTTCATGTCCTGGACCTTGCGGACGCCGTTGCGCAGCACGCCGAATCCGATGTTGACCCGACCGTCGGGCAGTGGAAACGACCACGCGTAGCCGGGAAGAAGATCGGGTTCGAACCACACGTAGAGGCGGTCCTTTGCGGGGCCGGTGACGTTGGTCGCGTACTGGCGGAAGCCGTGCCACTCGCCGAGGTAGCCCGCCGTCGCGCAACCGAGCGACTTGCGAACCGGCGACCACATGCCGTCGGCCGCGATCACATTGCGAGCTCGGACCAAGCCGATGCCCTCGACCTCGACCTCGACGGTGTCCCGAACACGAGAGGCGTCGTCACGAGCGATGTCATCGGTGGCGGCGTCATCACCAGGGACGCCATCACGAGCGATTTGCCACACGCGATGTGGGAAATCGCGCGCAGCGTCCGCATCACGTGCGACGTCGAGAGCGACGTTGAGGTCGGCTTCGACCTCGACAGCGCCGGCGTCGGCTTCAACCTCGACGAATCGGACGAAGGCGTGCCCGCCGAGCACCGTCGCTCCGGCAGCCCGAGCGTGCTCGAGCAGCGCGTTGTCCAGTTCGATCCGAGGTGCCACTGCCGCGAACCGACCGTTGCCACGCAGCGGCAGACACACCTCTCGCCCGCTCGGCGACCGCAACCATGCCGCGTGAACGTCGGTCCAACTCGAAACGGTTGCAGGGTCGAACGAGATGGCTTCAAGTTCGCGCAGGGCCAGTGTCGTCAGACCATCGCCGCAGCACTTGTCGCGAGGGAACTCTGCCTTGTCGACCACGGTCACCGATCGTCCGCCCGCAGCGAGAACTCGAGCCGCTGCCGAGCCGGCCGGCCCGCCGCCGACGACGAGCACGTCGATGTCGAGCGCGATGTTCTCCACGACACGAGGCTACGGCCACTCGCCGAGGAGACCCTTCGGCGTGACAACTGTCTGGCGGGCGGGTGTCTGGCGGCTGGATTCAGCCGAGTCGCTGGGCCTGATAGGTGGCGCCGATCCAGGCGGTCCGTTGTGCGTGCACGTCGGCTCGGATCGACTCGATCAGGCCATAGACGCGATCGCCGGGGCAGGTGGTGTACGACATGTCGCGATGGCCGGCGATGGTCGGTGTGGTGACCGATCGACCGGTCGGGAAACGCTGCGATCCACGGGACACGAAATCGGTCGTTGCCCCCTGCGTTGTGTCGATTCCGTAGCGATCGGCGAGCCACGCCAACACCTTGATCAGCGAGTCGACCATCGCCGGCGTCGGGTCGGTGACGGTGAAGTCGCCAACCATGCACACGAGTTGGGCGAAACCCTGGCTACCGCCTGTTGCGTCGGCGATCACCGGCCCGGCGAGCGCGCCCGCTCGCCCCTCGTACACAACGCCGTCGTGGTCGACGAAGAACTCGTAGCACACGTCGGTCCA
>JANOEM010000083.1:0-7501 GCA_031413195.1 Actinomycetes bacterium | reverse complement strand
ACACCGGACGCGCCCACGTCAGCCTCGATCTGATCGAATCACTCGGGCTCGACGTAGTCGGTCTCGACGGCCTGCCGAAAGCGTGAGGCGTCTCACGAGGAACGTGCCTGTCTGGCCGTAGGTAGTGTCGGTCCAATGTCTGCAACGGTGACCGAATCGAGTGAGTCCGTGCCGGATCGCACCGACCCTCGGTTCCATCGGTTGTTGGAAGCCACTCGTCGCGCGGCCGGTGACGGCTACGACGCTGTCTCGATGCGCGACCTCGCCCGCGAGGCGAAGATGTCGCTCAACACGGTGTACAAGTTCTGCAGCTCGAAGGACCAGTTGATCGCTGAGGCTCACGCGGAGCTGATGGAGGACTTCCGGGTTGCCTTGAATATGCATCCGCCGCGTGGTCGAACCGCCGAGAAGCGTGTCAAGGTCGTACTGCGTGGCATCGCCGGCGCTCTCGAACGCGACGAAGTGCGGACTCGAGCCCTGATGCGCTCCATCTACTCGGGTGGAGAAGGTGTCGCGGTGGCACGTCTGGCCGCGACGGGCAGCTACGAGCAAATGGTCGCCGGCGCGATCGGCGACGATGACATTGCTGATCGCGCAGCGGTGATCGCGACGCTCGGGCACGTGATCAACAGCGTGATCCTCAACTGGCTGAACAACGGTTGGGACGCCGCTCGAGTGGCTTCAGACTTGGACGACGCCGCACGGCTGCTCCTCGGCCCACGCAGTGCCGCGCCAACATCGGTTCCTGCGCAACGTAATCAATAGACACGTTCACCCAGTAAGCCGTCACGCTCTCAGAGTGGCTGCCACTGCGGGCGCCGGCGACGAGCGCTCACTTGTGCATGCCGCCTGAGACAGATATGTCATCACCCGTGACGTACGAGGAGGCGTCGCTCGCGAGGTAGACCACCGGACCGACGATCTCGTCGGCATCGGCGACGCGCTTCTGGTAGGTGCCGCCGGCAATGAGATCGAGGAATCCGGGGGCGGTGCGAGCGGCCCCTTCGACCATCTCGCTCATGAACGGGCCCGGGGAGAGGGCGTTGACGCGGACCTTCCAGGGCGCCCATTCCTGGGCCATGCTCTTGGTCAGGTTGAGCAGTGCTGCTTTGGAGGCACCGTAGGCATTGACCCCGGAGCCGCCGGAGTAGGCAGCCATGGTGGCGATGTTGATGATGCTGCCTCCACCGTTGTCGCGCATGTGGGGTGCGATGCACTGCGACATTCGCAACGGACCCTCGAGGTTGACCGAGAAGATCTTGCGCCAGAGATCAAGCGTCATGTCGGCGACCGACGATCGCGACGGGCTGATTCCGGCGTTGTTGACGAGGACATCGATGCGTCCGGTGCGATCGATGATCGACTCGACGATGGCCGGGATGGAGTCCCAGTCGCCGACGTGACAAGCGATGCCGATCGCGTTCGCGCCGGTGGTCTGCGCGATCTCGGCCGCGACGGCGTCGCACAGTTCCTGCTTGCGGCTGCTGACAACGACCGTGGCTCCCGCGCGTGCGCAGCCCTCGACGATTGCCCGGCCGATTCCCTTGGTCGAACCGGTGACGAGAACGGTGCGACCCGTCAGATCGAACAGCGACGGGGTCGGCTTCATGACCATGTCTTCGTGGCTGCGTAATCCAGCACGACGTGGAAAGCTGCGATCCGCAACCCGTCCGGTGTCTGGCGGATGGTGAAGTCCACGATCCCGGAGGACAGCGGTGATGGTTTCGCGTCGACGATGTCGGTCACGAACAGATACGAGCGCAGGTCCACCTCATCGGCTCGTTCTGCGGTGACATGGATGTTCGAGGCGTTGTGTCGCAGCGGATAGGGGCTACCGGAACGGTGGGGGCGATGAAAATCGTCCAGCTCCTGTCGACCGTTGGCCGTCGCCGAAATGAAGCTCTCGTACGGGTGATCGCCAGTATCGGTGCGGCACGTGAAGGCCACATCTTCGGTGACCAACGAGTTCAGCACCTCGAACTCTCCCTCGTCGTAGTTCGTCCACCATTTGCCGATCAGTTCGTGCAAAGCAATTCGATCCATTCCTGCTCCTCTCGTCTGTTGGAAACACGTTTCTTGACCGCGACGAAGCTCAGGTTGGAAGCCAATCCGTGGTCGGCGCGATCGTGTAGGTATGCATCAGAGCCTGGATCCAGTCCACGTCGTGGAACGGATCGTTCGGCTCGGCGACCGGAACGCCCTTGGCGCGCATGTCCGCCAGCAGTGTGTCGACAACCCGCTGATGCGTGAGGTCATCGGTGTGATCCATCACTTTCCGAAGCTCGTCCAGATCTGAGTACAGCTCCGCGTTCCAGTGGGACAGCAGGCGAATCTGCGCCGGCTGGTAACGGTGAACCCGTTGACCATCGGTGGTCACGTCCCATGCGTCGTCATCCGCGTTGTACTCGAACAGTGAGCGACACTTCACACCTCGGATGTCGCGCTCGTCCGGCCGACCGACCGAATCGCCGCGGTGGAACATCAGCTCGTTCTGTACCACGACGCCCCGGTTCCAGAGCGGGTGCTCGAGCCTTCGCGGGGCCGCGAGCGGACCGTCCGGCCAATACGTGAACGTGCCCTCCTCGCCGCGGTACCACCACGTGATGACTTGGGCCATCTTGACGATGTACTCCGAGAACAGTCCGGACTTGCCCATGATGTTCTGCAACCAGACCGGGGTGTTCTCGATCCGGACTCCGCGGAACGTCACCGCGTCGAGGTGCGGCGACGGTCCGCTCGAATGGGGGCCGCAGATGTTGAAGAGCATCAGGGTTGGCTTGGCGTATTCGCAACCCCAGTAACCCTTGACGAGGTCCAGGAACTTCTCGTTGTAGAAGACATCGTGAAGCTCGGGGTAGAGGCAGACCGAGTTCTGAGCGAGAAAGCCACGGAAGTGGGGGCCGGCGATGTCGTCAAGGGTGAGGCCGTGATTCTCAGGTACGACCCCTGTTGATGTCGCGATCAGTTCGTCGACCGACGTGAAGTGGTGTGCCACGATCGTCGGCCAGGGCCCGTGCCTCTTGATGATGTCGACGATCGTTTCGAACTGCTGGTCCGTGTAGACGCCGTCGATCAGCTGTGGCGGCGCGCACGGTGTCAGATTTCGCGCCAGGCGCTGCTGGTAGTCCGACGCTGCAAGTGCGCTGGTGTCATCCGTGGTCGTCATGGTCAGGGTCCTTCCGATGAGAGATGAGCTGAGCGTCGCCGATCGGCACGAGCCGTCCCAACGTGCGAGAGCGCCATCAGGGTAACATGTTACTCTCCGGCGGTCAGGTGGCTGTTCGGTCTTGAGATGGCGACTGCGGCTGATCGCTTCTTCGCCCTCCGGGGCAGCTTCGGACCCGTCGCCGTCCTAAGCTCCCCGCGGGGAAGCCCGCACCGCGGCGAACAGTCTGAGGGGGATATCGTGTTCGATCACGTCATCAGGGGCGGCACCATCGTCGACGGCACCGGAGCACCTGGGGTGCGCGGCGATGTTGGCGTGTGCGAGGGCCGCATCGTGCAGGTCGGCGGCACCATCACGGATGCCGCGTCCAACGTCATCGACGCAGACGGGGCGATCGTCACCCCCGGTTGGGTCGACGTGCACACGCACTACGACGGCCAGGTGAGTTGGGACGAGGAGATGGATCCGTCCGCCGGCAACGGAGTGACCACCGTGGTGATGGGCAACTGCGGCGTGGGCTTTGCTCCCGTTCGTCCCGGCGAGGAGAAGATGCTCATCGAGTTGATGGAGGGCGTGGAGGACATCCCTGGCACCGCTCTGTACGAAGGTATCGAGTGGGGTCGCTGGGAGAGCTTCCCGGAGTACCTCGACTACATTGCCGGACGCAAGTTCTCGCTCGACATCGGCGCGCAGATCGCGCATGGAGCGGTCCGCTACTACGTGATGGGTGACCGCGGCGCTGAGAACGCGGATGCGACTGCCGACGATCTCTCCGAGATGGGTCGCCTCGTTCAGCAGGCGATCGAGGCAGGTGCCGTGGGGTTCAGCACATCGCGCACCATTGGTCACCGCTCGCTGTGGGGTTCGCCGGTCCCCGGCACGTTCGCCCCCGAAGAGGAGCTCCGGGCGATCGCACTGGCGATGAAGGCGGCTGGTAAGGGCGTGTTCGAGATGATCCCGTCGGGTACCGTCGGTAAGCTCGAGGGCCTCGGTGGCGAACGGTTCTCGCCGCTGGAGGAGCTGCGGCTGATGGACCGCATGTCGCGCGAGAGCGGGCGACCGGTCACGTTCACGCTGGTGCAATCACCTGACTATCCGAGCGACATGTTCCGCGAGATACTCGCTACGACATCGGAGATGAATGCATCGGGCTCGCAGTTGTTCCCGCAGGTGTCGTCGCGGCCGATCGGTCTGGCGACCGGGCTGGCGGGCTACCACGCCTTCCTGCGCCGGCCCACGTACATGCGGCTCGCAACGCTTCCCCTCGCCGATCGGGTGCGGGAGATGGCCAAGCCGGAGGTCAAGGCCGCCATCCTCGCCGAGCCCGACGAACGCGTAGCCGAGCCGGGATCGATGGCCAACCTGTTCACGCTGTTTCAAAACGCAGCACCGATCATCTACCCTCTCGCCGACCCGGTGGACTACGAGCCGCACATGTCCGAGTGCCTCGGCGCTCGAGCTGCCGTGACTGGCGACGACATCATGAGCGTGATGTACGACTTCTTGCTCGAACAGGACGGTCGTGCCATGGGGGCGTTGATGGGCGGTCCCGACGTCCATGCCGCACAGGACGTGGTGCGCGAGATGCTGATTCATCCTGCGACGGTGACCGGCTTGAGCGATGCAGGTGCTCACGTGACGCTGATCTGCGATGCCTCGATGCCAACGACGCAGCTCACCTTCTGGGCGCGAGACCGTCGACGGGGCGAGCAGATCCCGCTCGAGTTCTTGGTCGCCAAGCAGACCTCGCGGAACGCCGCAATGTACGGATTCGCCGACCGCGGCACGTTGGCCCCCGGTCTCCGAGCAGACATCAACGTGATCGATCTAGACGGCCTCGCGGTGTCGCCGCCCAAGGCGTTCCACGACCTGCCCGCCGGCGGCACGCGTCTGATCCAGCCGGTGCGCGGCTACCTCGCCACCATGGTGAACGGAGTGGTCACACGTCGCCATGACGCCGGTACCGGCGCGCGCCCGGGCCGACTCGTGAGGAGCTGAACCGGGGCTCCGGGTGGACTGTTGACGCTGCGCCAGCTCCACCCGACCGTCGAGCAGCGAGTTGCAGGCATCGGCTTCGGCGCTGTCGAGCTCGGTCTGCAGACACTGCGCAAGCTCGCTCACCATCTCGGGGTCGCCTGAATCCCACCGACCACCACAAGAAGGAGCCGCCATGACGCGCGTCCGCATCCACAACTTCTCGATCTCGCTCGACGGGTTCGCCACTGGCGAGGGGCAGGCCCTCGACGCGCCGTTCGGCCACGCCGGGCATCGGCTCCACGAGTGGATGCTCGCCACCCGGTTCGCCCGGCGCGAAGTTCTCGGCGAGTCGGGTGGGACCGAGAGTTTCGATCACGCGATGGCCGAACGGCACGGACCCGGGATCGGTGCGGAGATCATGGGCGCAGGCAAGTTCGGCCCTCCGGGCTGGCAGGACGACCCGGCGTGGCGCGGGTGGTGGGGCGACAACCCGCCGTTCCACACGCCGACGTACGTCCTGACCCACCGTCCGCGCCCGTCGCTGGAGATGGAGGGTGGTACGACGTTCCACTTCCTCGCCGCCGCGCGCGCTGATGCACTCGAGGTGGCGCGGGACGCAGCCGCCGGTCAGGACGTCCGCATCGGTGGCGGCCCGACCATGATGCGCGCGTTCATCGCCGCCGGTCTCGTCGACCACCTGCATGTCGTGCAGGTACCAATCCTGCTCGGCCGTGGTGTTCGCCTGTGGGACGGCCTGGAGGCGTTGGAGCAGCAGTACGACGTGGAGGCAGTCACGACGCCCAGCGGCGTCACCCACCTCACGTTCACCCGATGACATCACAGCGGCACTCACCAGTGAGATGAGCCTCCTTATTCAGACTTTCCCAAAAACTCTGAATAAGGAATGGTAGTCTTCCGCCATGGAACACCCGCGCCGACCTGGAGCAGTTCGAGCGGGCGACTCTCGGGGCCACGGAGGTCATGATCCTGCCATGTCAACAGGTTGGCCGGCGGTCGAGTACGAGGAGCGCGAGTGGGTCAGCTCGCTCGATGTACCCCGCCGATGGCAGTCGACCTTCTCGGGTCCGTACCGGGCTGCAGTCGTCCCGAAGATCTGTCGGCTGGATCCATTCCTGCCGGCAGCGACCGCCGCGCTTGCCGATGAGGCCACCGCCGAGCTCGCTCGCTTCGATGCCGAGATGGGGTCCGACATCGCCCCGTTCGGGGCGATCCTGCTGCGCTCGGAAGCCGCGGCGTCGTCGCGCATCGAGAATCTGACCGCGTCCGCGAAGGCGGTCGCACTGGCAGAACTCGGGGACACGTCGCGGCGCAACGCCACTGAGATCGTCGCCAACACGACAGCGATGACCGCGGCGATCTCGCTTGCGGATCGGCTTGACGCGCCAGCGATCCTCGCCATGCACGCCGCTCTGCTCGAACACCACGATCCGAAGATCGCAGGCACGTGGCGCAGCGCGCAGGTCTGGATCGGCTCGATCAGCTACGGGCCCCATACCGCAAGCTTCGTCCCGCCTCACCACACGCGGGTCGCTCCGGCGATCGACGACCTCGTCTGCTTCATGCATCGTGAGGACCTGCCGGTGCTGTCGCAGGCAGCGATCGCTCACGCCCAGTTCGAGACGATTCACCCGTTTCCCGATGGCAACGGTCGAACGGGGCGGGCGATCGTGCACTGCTTGCTCCGCGGAAAGCGACTCACCCGTCAGGTGACCGTGCCGGTCTCGGCCGGACTGCTCACCGACACCGATCGGTACTTCGACGCGCTCACGGCGTATCGGGCAGGCGACGCTGAGCCGATCGTCGAACGTTTCGCAGAAGCAAGCTTCGACAGCGTCGTCAACGGGCGCCGGCTCGTCAGCGATCTTCGAACGATCCGCGCTGCGTGGAGCGAGGCGATCACGAGTCGACGCCAAGCGACCGTCTGGCGAGCACTCGACGTCGTCTTCCAACACCCGGTGCTTCACAACGCGCTCGTCCAGGGCGAGCTCGACGTCTCAGCAATGGGAGCCGACGCCGCGATCACCGAGCTTGTCGAGATCGGCGCGTTGCAGGAGATCACCGGTGGCCGACGCAACCGAAGGTACGCAGCAACCCAAGTTCTCGCGGCGCTCGACGCCTTCGCGGAACGTGCCGGACGGCGGTCCGCTTGAGTCGACGACTTCACGGCGTTCTATTAAGTTCGCGGGATGATCGACATTGACTTCGATGCGGTGATCACCAGCGAGGAGGAGTTGCGCGAGCTCTATCGCCTGCCTGGCAGCACCGTAGAGAAGGTGCTGCCCCGCCTCGACCAGCACGCTCGAACCTTCATCGAGGCAGCTCCCTTTGTCCTCGTGG
>JANOEM010000082.1:0-3072 GCA_031413195.1 Actinomycetes bacterium | reverse complement strand
GATGCCCATTGCGACCAGGGCCGCTTCCATCAGCGGAATCTGGACGAGCAGTTCTTCGTCCATCCCGGCACTCGTCTTGTAGCCGGGCCACAGGTCGTTGCGGAAGCTCTCGATGACGTGATCGCTGGCGACGCCGACGTGGGTCGCCCCCTGCGAGATCAATTGCAGAGTCGAGGTCAGGACCCCGATCGTGGCCGCGAACGGCACATCGCGTCCGTGCCTGCCGGCTTGGCCGAAGTGCTGGCGGAACAGCTCGTAGGTGCCGTCGACGAGGTGGACACGGAACGGAATTGCTGCAGTCACGGTGCCAACACTTGCAGATCTCGGTCCCGTCTCGGAACCGATCGGGCCTTCAAGTTACACCCCTGATATTTCTCAAGATTGACGCAAGCTTGCCGATTGCTAACACGTGGCGAGGAACCAAGACAACCCTGGATCGGCGGACTCCATGACATCTGACAACACATCGCGAGATGCAAGTCAGAATGGTGGCGCGATCGGCAATGCCGGACCCCCGAGTGGGCAGCAACCGGCCCTCGGCGATGCCCAGACGGCCGCCATTCTTACGGCCGTCGAGCAGCAGCTCAATCGGTACTTCGGGGCCATGGCCGCTCGTGCGGATGCGGTCCAACAAGCCGGTGAAACAGGGCGCGCCGAACTCGTTCAGCACTTCCAACAGCAGATCGACGTCGTCAAGGCCGAACTGGAGCTCTCTCAGCAGGCAAACGAGGGTTACGAGCAAGCACTGCAGGCGGCGATCGAGGAACGCCTGACGGAGTTCGCGGCGAGCCAACACTGGCGCTTCGGCGAGGTCGAAGGCCGCCTCGAGCGAGTGAGCGAGGAGATCAGCCTCGGCTTGCCGAAGCAGATGGAGGCGGTCACTCTGCCGCTTCAGCAGCGCATCGACCGAACAACTGAGGTACTCGCCAACCGGATCGAGGAACTCCAAAACGCCGCTCGCCGTTTTGACGAGCAGTCGTCAGCACTCGTGAACCATGTCAACGAAACGACCGCTGGGCTGAGCCGCCGCTTGGACGACACAAGTCGAACCTTCAGCGGCCACCTCGACGAACGGACGATGGCGCTCAGCCAGCGCGTCGACGATGCGATGGGTGGCATGCGCCAGCACGTGGCCGAACAGGTCACCACCTTCGGCCGGCGGATCGAGGACACGGAGAACAAGATCATCGACCGCGCCCTTGCGATGGAGGAGCGGATCAACGAGCAGACCGGCGTCCGCCTTGCCGGAGTCGAGGCCACCATCGGACGGATCAGCAACGGCATCGACGAAGCGATCGTCGCCCTGTCTCATCGTGTGATCGAGTTGGAGAACACCAACCATGAGCTGGTGGGTCGGATCGACGAGATCGCCGCCCAGGTCGAGAGCGTGGACCAAGAAGCCATCAGCCAGCTTCGTGAGCAGATGTCCAGCGCCGTCGGTGAATCGATGCTCGTCCGGATCGAACTCGAGCGGGTTGCATCGAGCACCGGCGAACAGTTCGACACGTTGAACCTTCGGCTTGCCGAACTCGCGTCGGACATCGCTGAATCGACGATGGATGTGAGCACGGCCGTGCAGCTCGAGCGACTCGAAGAAATCGAGCGTGCACTGGTCGACCTTGACCCTGATCAATTCGTCCGCAAGTCAGAGGTCGAAGGTGCCGACGGTACCGGTGCGAAATCGGGCACCTCGGATGCGGAGTCCATCGATTCGCAGGCAGCCGCCGGCGGAGACCCCTCGGAGTCCAACCTCTCGTCGTGGTGACGACAATCCGCCCGACGACAACCCGCCCGACGACAATCCGCCCGACGACAATCCGCCCGACGACCCGACGCAATCACTGTCGCTGAAGTCCATCACCTGGAGACCGCAAAATGGCACTGTTCACCAAATCGAAGGAACCCGCTGCTGCAGTATCTGCAGACGATTCGACTCCCCATACCCATGCCGGACCCGAGCCGGGGCAGAGCGTTGCCGAGTGCATGCAGGTCGGGCAGCTCCTCGTTGATGCCAACCAACTGACAGCAGATGCACTGGCCACCAGCTTGCAACTCGCGAACGGCGATCTGCTCCAGTTCAGTGACCTCGCAATCAGCAGGTTCGCGTGCGGCCGCTCAGAGCTGGCCTTGGCTATGGCACAGGTGCTCGGTATCCCAGCCGCCGACACCAAGGGCATCGAGTTGAATGCCGAAGTCGTCGCGCTGATGGACGAGAAGTTGATCCGAACCCACCAGTTCATCCCGATCTCGATCGACGGGGACACGATGGTGATCCTCTCGGCCGATCCGTCGCCCCACCGACGCGAGATCGTCGAGGCCGCCGCCGGGCGACCGGTGCGCTGGTTCGTCGGCGACACCGCAACCGTGCGTACGTTCATCGACCGGATGCATCGCGCCGATGCCGACGTCGACAGACTGGTCAAGTCGTTCGATGTCACCGACGATCAGCAAAAGGGCTTGAGCGCAGCGGCAGAGGCCGCCGCCAGCGTCGAGGATCAAGCACCCGTCGTCCAGTTGGTCAACCGAATCGTCGGCCAGGCAATGCGCGACCGAGCGTCGGACATCCATGTCGAGCCGTTGGATGAATCGTTGCGGATCCGGTTCCGGATCGACGGGAACCTGGTCGAGGCGTTCAACCTGCCGATCGGCGTCCACGCTGCGCTGACCAGCCGGCTGAAGATCATGAGTGGGATGAACATCGTCGAGCGTCGCCGTCCTCAAGACGGTCAGTTCTCGACAGTCATCGACGGCAAGGAAGTAGACGTCCGCGTCGCAAGCGTTGCCACGGTGTGGGGCGAAAAGATCGTCATGCGAATCCTGGACAAGGGACGATCGATGATCGGCCTGTCCGAGCTCGGCTTTCCCCGAGACACGTACAACCAGTATTCGAAGATGGTCCACTCGCCGTTCGGCATGGTCATCTGTGCCGGCCCGACCGGCGCCGGCAAGACGACCACCCTGTACGCCTCGTTGCTCGAGGTGAACTCGGCCGGCAAGAACATCACGACCGTCGAGGACCCGGTCGAGTACGTGTTCCCCGGCATCAACCAGATCCAGACGAACGACCAGGCC
>JANOEM010000081.1:0-3459 GCA_031413195.1 Actinomycetes bacterium | reverse complement strand
AGCGATCCCGTAGCGGTAGGAGGCCACCTCGGTTGGTCCGTGATCGGTGGAGTTGTCGGAGAACACGACGCGAGAGCAATGCCGAACGGCAGCGGCTACGAGCGGCCAGAGTCGCTCGTAGCGGGTCGCCAGCTTCTCGGCCGGGACGCTGTGACCGCCGGCGGCGCCCCGGACGACGACTCGTGGCCGGGACAATGCCAGCGGGATCATGACGACGTGGATGACGACGTCGGAGCCGGCAGTAGCAGCCGTCGTAACGAGGTCGACCTTGGACTCGTGGGAGAACACAGTCTCGGCGCAGAAGTCGAGACGCGCCTCAAGGAGTGCCGCTCGCGCTGCGGCAGCGATGCTCGCCGCCTCGTAGGCCCGTTCGAGCTTTTGTCCGGGGAACCGGTCTCGGGCGATCCGATCGGCGTTGACGAAGGGCAGGCCGGGGCGACCCGGAGCGATGATGCGTTCGTAGAGCGTGGTCTTGCCGGCGCCGTTCGGTCCGACGATCAGATCGAGGCGGCTCACAGGCGACGGTGGCTACCGTCCGGAGCGATCTCGATGAGGTTGCCGTCGTCGTCGATCGAGACTGTGGTGTGCCCAGCAGTCCGGGCGTCGGGCCCGAATCGCTGCTTGGCGGCTCGTTCTGCGATGCGGGCGTCGATCAGGGCGTGGGCGGTGGTCCGTTCCTCCGGGGCGAGCGTGGAGAACTGAGCATCGCCAGCGGCGACGGCAAGGACCCGACGATTGGCGACCGATCCTGACCGTTCGACCTGCATGCCGATCCGGACCCAGTAACTGATCTGCTCCGTCACCGTGCGGCTCTCGCTCGGAGCGACAGACGCCGCGGTCGCGGCGACGTCAGCGGCGACCCGTGTCGGTGTGGTCTTCGACGGGATTCGCACCCTCGAATCTTCGCCTGGTCTACCAGGCGATCTCGAGGCTGCCATAGGTGACGCAGAGCCCGACAGCATTGACGAGGATCAGCGACAGGATGATCACTCCACCGACGAGGGCTCGGGGTCTTCCGACATGCTGTGGTGCCGGGGCCGGCATGTACCACTCGGGGAGCAGATCGCCGTACCGATCACGATCCGTCTGGAACGGGACGGCATCATCCGCGATCGCCACATCGGGATCAGCCGCAAGAGCGAGAGCCGTGAGCTCGTCGTCTGTGATCGTCATCACGTCCAACTCGTCCAACTCGACCAGTGACACCAAGCCATCTGTATCCGAATCCATGATCCGAACGTACACCTCGTCGGGCAACGACGTGACGCGGTTCCGCATGCAGTTCTCGCAGAGCCGTAACCTGACTCTGTGCCTGTCCCTGTCCGCAACCGTCTTGCCGGCCCGCTGGTCGAAGCACGCTGGTGGCTTCTGGCAATCATGGGTGGCCTGATCACCATCGATGTGGTGCTCGGGATTCGTGTACTCGGAGTGTTCTTTCCGGCTGCGGTCGCCGGCGTCGTCGTGTCGTACGCAGTGCTCCTGGCCTCGCGCTTCTTGCTGGCAGGGACCCTTCTGGCTGCATTCGCCAGCGTCATGGTGTCCGCGACGGTTCACGGTGCCGATATCACGGATTACACCCCGGTCATGGGACTCGGCGCGTGGCCGGGGGTCGCCGAGCTGGCGGGCATCGGATTTCTCACCGGTTGGAGCGTCCGCTCGCTGAAACCCGAGGCAGCGGTCATCGCGACCGCCGCTGTTGCGGGCGCGCTGTACGCCCTCGCCGATCTTCGCCAGGACGGGCCGTACCGAACAGAGCTGCAGTGGTTGCTCGCAGCAGGACTGGCCGCTGCGGTCGGCGCCGGCCTGTACCTGCGCCGTGTCGACGACGCCCAAGCCCAGATGACGATGCAGGCGCGCCAGGACGAACGACTCGCGATCGCCCGCGAACTCCACGACGTCGTCGCCCACCATGTCACCGGCATCGTGGTCCAGGCTCAAGCCGCGAAGATGGTCGCTGACACCCGCCCCGACGCAACCGTCAACGCCCTTGGCGCAATCGAGACTGCCGGCGCCGAAGCATTGGTCGCGATGCGGCGGATGGTCGGAGCGCTGCGCGAAGAAGGAACGAGCGCTCCCGTGAGTCCGGCGGCAACCCTGGACGACCTGCGCGCGATCGCAGAACGCGCGACGGCCCTCGGGCTCCCGGTCCGGCTGCATGTCGACGGCAGCCCCGCCGATCTCCCTCCCGAGCTCGCCGTCTCGATTCACCGTGTGGTACGCGAGGCGATCACGAACGCGCAACGCCACGCCGTCGGGGCGACGTTGGTCGATGTTGCCGTGGTGATCGGCGACGATGTCGTTCGTGTCATCGTCCGCGACAACGGTCACGCTGGGCGACCGTCAAAGGATCGTTCCGGTTTCGGGATTACCGGGATGGCGGAGCGCGTCTCGGCCCTCGGTGGTCGATTCCGGGCAGGTCCACTCAAGTCCGGTGGCTGGCAGATCCTGGCCGAGTTCCCGGTCACGGCGGTGCCGGCATGAGCCTGCGAGTGGTGATCGCAGATGATCAGGAGATGGTGCGGTCAGGCTTCCGTATGATTCTCGAAGCGCAGGGTGTTGAGGTCGTTGGAGAAGCCGGCGACGGCAAGACGGCTGTGGCGCTGGCCCAACGGCTGCGGCCCGACGTCTGCCTGCTGGACATTCGGATGCCGGTGAAGGACGGTCTCGAGGCCACCCGCCTGCTTGCCGGGCCCGACGTCGCCGACCCGATCGCCGTGGTCGTCGTAACCACCTTCGATCTCGACGATTACGTCCGCACCGCGATTCGCAACGGCGCGAGTGGATTCCTGCTCAAGGATGCCGGACCAACCTTGCTGCTCGAAGCCGTGCGGGCCGCCGCCGCCGGCGATGCGCTCGTTTCACCCTCGATCACCGTGCGCTTCCTGCAGCACTTTGCACACGTCGACCGTGGCGACCCCGTTCGGCCCACGACAGCTCTGACGGAACGGGAAGAAGACGTCGTTCGTGCCATCGCCCG
This sequence comes from Actinomycetes bacterium, assembly GCA_031413195.1. GTDB lineage: Bacteria > Actinomycetota > Acidimicrobiia > Acidimicrobiales > Ilumatobacteraceae > WLMZ01. The sequence continues at coordinate 482 of JANOEM010000081.1, read as the reverse complement.
CGGCCGGACGAACGCCGAGATCGGCGCCGAACTGTTCATCTCACTCAGCACGACCAAGACCCACGTCGCGAACATCCAGACCAAGCTGGGCGCCCGCAATCGGGTCGAAATCGCGAGCTGGGCCTGGCAGACGAACCGCACCTCCTGAACCCCGTCATTCGTTGTGGTGTGGTGGTGGTTGGTGGCGCGGTGTGGTTCGGGGTGCGATTTCGGTGCCGTCGGGTCGGTAGTGGTGCCAGCCGGTTTCGTCACGTGTGACGGTGATTCGGCCGTGTTCTTTGGTGTGGTTGTGGTGGGGGCAGCGTGGTCCCCCGTTGAACGGGTTGGTCGGTCCGGTCTTGGCGGCCCAGGCGTCGAGGTGATCGATGTGGATCCGACCGATCCGGGTTCCACACCCGGGGTGACAGCATCGGTCCCCGGTGAGTAGGACGGCTTCGCGTGCTGCGCCGGTGAACAATCGTTTCCGACGGCCGAGATCGATC
>JANOEM010000080.1:0-8950 GCA_031413195.1 Actinomycetes bacterium | reverse complement strand
CGGGGTGGTAGCTCAGTGGTTAGAGCAGGGGACTCATAATCCCTGGGTCGTGGGTTCGATACCCACCCGCCCCACGTCTGGAACCGGAGTGCGATGTGGACCGGCGCTGTGCCGGAAGGCATGGGCGCAGCATTGCTGATTCAGGCCGCTCGATCGTTAGGCAGCCGAAGATCTACGCGATGCTCGATCCTGCGTGTCCGACGTTGCGCCCACTTGTAGAACTAGGAGAAACCAATGACCCGAGCAGTCCCAGTCGCTGAGGCCTTTGATCCCGTCCCGTCGCTGACGACTGTTTCAGCGATTGCCGTTGCGGTGGCCGACCGCGCGCCGGTCGGAGTCGATCTGGTTGCGATACTGGTCAACTCCAACGCGCCGGCGCCGACCGGGCCAAGCGCCGATGCGCTGCGCGCGTCAGGGTTCGCTGCGAACGTGGGCGAGACTCATGTCGTGGCTGGTGTTCCACCGACCGTCATGGCTGGAACCGGAAACGCCGACCTTGACCTTGCCTCGGCTCGCGACGTCGGCGCTGCGATCGCGCACTCGGTCCCTTCTGCCAGGTCGATCGCGATCATGGTTGGTGATGTTCCCGCAGAGGTAGCGCAAGGACTCGTCGAAGGTGTCGTGCTGGCGCGTTATTCGTGGAACGCGCTTCGCGCGCAACCAGCAAGTACACAAGTCGAGGTGATCACGTTCGTGACAGCGACCGTCACCTCCACCACGGCCACCGCCGCCGTTGCGGCCGGTGCTCGGCGCGGACACCTCAAAGGGCTGGCAACGGCTGTCGCGCGAGACCTTGCAAACACCCCGCCGGCGCACCTGACGGCGGTGCGCTGGGCCGACCTCGCGGAACGTAGGGCGGCCGACTTCGGCCTCGATGTCGAGATCCATGACCGTGAGTGGTTACTCGCCGAACGATGCGGCGGCATTATCGCAGTCAATGGCGGCAGCGACGAGGAGCCGCGTCTCATCACCCTCACCTACACCCCCGACGAATCCGTCGCGAACGGGCGTCATGTCGTGCTGGTTGGCAAGGGCCTCACCTACGACTCGGGTGGGCTTGCCATCAAGCCAGGTGATGTCGTGCACGCGATGATGAAGAACGACATGTCCGGTGGCGGTGCGGTGTTCGCGGCGATGCTCGTCCTGCGCGACTTGGCGGTACCGACCCGTGTGACCGCGCACATCATGTGCACGGACAACATGCCGTCGGGCACCGCGTTCAAGATGGGCGACGTCATCACCCACCGCGACGGCACCACTGTCGAAGTGCTCAACACCGACGCCGAGGGCCGTCTCGTGATGGCTGACGCGATCGTGCTCGGCACGGAGATCGATCCGGATGCGATCATCGACATCGCCACCCTTACGGGAGCCTGCATGCGCGCGCTCGGCACCGACATCGCCGGCGTCATGGGCACCGATCAGCCACTGGTCGACCTGATCCGTGCCGCCGGCACGAGCACCAACGAACCGGTCTGGCAGCTTCCGATGGGGGCCAACTACCGCGCCGAACTCGATTCCGACGTTGCCGACATGAAGAACCTCGGCGGAATGAACGCCGGCGCGTCGAGTGCAGCAGAGTTCCTTGCCCACTTCGCCAAGGGCGTGCCGTGGGCGCACATCGACATCGCCGGCGTTGCAGCGACCACAATCCCGAAGGGCTGGAAGTCCCGTGGAATGAGCGGCTTCGGTGCCCGCCTCCTCGTCGAGGTCCTCGAACAGTTCAGCTGAGACGAGCGAACCGAGTGACCAAGCAAGAGCACGAGCAGACGATCCAACTCTTCGCCTCGTCGCCATCGGACCCTCGTTCGCGCCGGGCGGTCGACGTGCTCAAGCTGGTCATTCAGACTGGCATCGTCGTCGCTGCAGCCCTGTTCTCCAAGATTGCCGCCGACATTGATCAACAGTTGTCCGAGGTGCTCAGGTCGTTCCCCGGGTTCTTGAAGGTGTTGTGGTTGACCGGATTTTGGGTCGCTGTGGTGTGGTCGCTCGCACTGCTGGTGATCACAGCGGTGCGGCACCGTGTCTACGTGACCGCCGCCGCGCTGGCGGCTGCGGTGTTTGCCGTCGGGATAGCCATCGTGGTCGGTGCGATCGTCACGTCGCACGGCCTCGACGTCGTCAAGTCGATCGTCGATTCCGACGGGCCTGTCGTCTTTCCCCCAGCTGCGCTCGCCATCACGAGCGCTGTGCTGGCAACAGTGGCACCGTACCTCACGCGGCCGTTCCGGCGGTTCGGGCGATCTCTCATGCTGTTGCAGTTCATCGGGGCCTTGTGCCTCGGCGTGTCGCTGGCGTTCGGTGCCCTCGTTGCCCTGTCCATCGGCATGATGGCCGGCGCTGCGGTTCATCTCGTTTGGGGCTCGCCCGCAGGTGTCCCAACCGTGACCCGAGTGAGAACCGCTCTCCACGATCTCGGGGTCGACGTCCAGCAGTTGGCGCCTGTTTCCGTCGGACATGAAGGGGTCGCGCTGCTCGAGGGGACTGACGCCGAGGGAGCGTTGCAGGTCAAGGTCTATGGGCGAGACGCATTGGAAGGTGAACTCCTCGTCAGTTTCTGGCGTCGCGCCTGGTTTCGCGAGACTCAGCGTGACACCCATCTCAGCCGCAGCGAGTACGTCGAACACGAAGGGTTCATGAATTCGCTCGCGGCTCGAGCCGGGGTTCGGGTTCCCCTCGTCGTCACCGCCGGTCTCGCCGACAACGGCGATGCCCTGATCGTCGTCCGTCCGGACGGAGCTGTGCTCACGCCCGACTCCGTGACGTTGACGCCGGAACAAGTCGGCTCGCTGTGGGCTGACCTCGGCCGTCTGCACTCACGCGGCATGGTGCACCGGCACCTCGATCTGGACCGGGTCGTCAGACGGCTCGATGGGACCGCCGGTCTTGGTGATCTGTCCTCGGCATCGGTGCAGTCCACCGAATTCCAACGGGTCGCCGATCGTTCTCAACTGCTCGCGCTCACGATCCTCACCACCGGCAAGGACATAGCCGTCGAGCAGGCCAAGACCGCAATCGGATCCGATGGGCTCACCGCGTTGCTGCCCAACCTTCAAGAAGCGATCCTGCCGACGCAGGTGCGCGCTGCGTTCCGCCATCAGAAGATCGACCTCACTGCCTTTCGAAAGGATCTTGCCAAGCAGGTCGGCGCGGAGGAAATCGACCTTGCCAAGATCCGCCGAGTCACGGCGAAATCGATCCTCAATCTGGCTCTCCTCGTCATCGCCGCCTACACGATCATCGGCCTGTTCAGCGGCATCGATTTCGCCTCCTTCGGCAGGTCACTTGCCGACGCGAACTGGTGGTGGTTGGCCGTAGCGCTCTTCGTCGGGCAAATGCCTCGGGTCGCGAACGCGTTCAGCACGATGGGCTCCAGCACGACCGACCTTCCGCTCGGTCCCACCGCAGCACTCAACTTCGCGACCTGCTACGTCAATCTTGCGGTCCCCAGCTCTGCCGGGCGGATCGCGATCACCACGCGATTCTTTCAGCGCTTCGGGGTTCCACCGGCAGCAGCACTTTCAGCAGGGATCATCGATTCGCTCTCCGAATTCGTCGTTCAAGTCGGGTTGTTCCTGCTCGTGTTCTCGATCTCCGACATTGATCTCGGGCTGTCTTCGAACACCGATCAGCTGAGCGGGTTGGCGAGCATCGCGCTCATCGCGGTCGGTGTTGTGGTGGTCGTTGTCATCGTTGCCCTCCTCGTGCCCTCGATCCGCAGCAAGCTTTTGCTGTGGGCACAGCAAGCCCGGCAGGCGCTCGGGGTACTGCGCAACCCACGCAAACTCGCGCAACTGTTCGGGGGCAATGTCGCCTCGCAGGTGGGCTTCGCGCTCACGCTCGGCGCGTGCGTGCGGGCGTTCGGTTACGACGTCCCGCTGAGCTCTCTGATCCTCATCAATGTGGTCGTCGGCCTGTTCGCCGGGCTCTTGCCAGTTCCGGGTGGCATTGGTGTCGCCGAAGCTGGTCTCACACTCGGGCTCACCCGTGCGGGCATTCCCACCGACACAGCACTCGCGCTCGCCCTGACGAACAGGTTCTGCACCTTCTACCTCCCACCGTTCTGGGGGTATGGCTGTTACCGCTGGATGGTCGACCGCAAGTACCTCTGACCTACTTCGATGGCTTAACGACTCTCATCCGAGCCGATCCTTGTCCAACCAGCACATCGCGGCGACGAGCATGGCCTCGATGCCGGTTGTCATGGTGGGGTCTTGGACCGGGGCGTACTTGGGGGAGTGATTGAAGGGGACGTCTTCGTTGATCCGGTTGGCGAGAAACGCCTGTTCCCACGTCACCGGATCGGCGCCGCCAACGAACCAGAACATCGACGGGAAGCCGCCTCGGGAACCGAACAGGCCGAAGTCCTCGCTGGCCGTGGCAACGGGACCTTCCATCGCCCGATCGGGCCCGAAGTGCTTGACGAAGGCTTGGCCGACGGTCGCGGTAGTTGCGGCATCATTGGTCACCGCCGGAAAGCTGTAGAGCGTTGTGATGTCGGGGGGTTGCTCGGCGCCACACGCATGCGCTTCGCCGTGGGCGATACGGCTGATCGCGCTCAGCACTTTCTCGCGCACCGAAGCCTCGAAGGTTCGTACGCTGAGTGTGAGTTCTGCATGGTCGGAGATGATGTTCTCCTTCGTGCCTGCACGCACGGTTCCGACGGTGACCACCGCTGAGTCGGTTGCGGCGATGTTGCGCGACACGACCGTCTGGAGCTTCATGATCGTTGAGGCGGCCATCACGACCGGATCGACGGACTGCTCGGGAGCAGATCCGTGGGCACCGCGTCCGTGCAGCACGATTTTCAACGCATCGCTCGCGGTCATCACCGCCCCTGGCCGGAACAGCACCCACCCTGCGGGGGCCGGGGTGACGTGTTGGCCCAACGCCACGTCCGGCTTTCCGAATCGTTCGAAGAGGCCATCGTCGATCATCGCCGTCGCACCACCACCGATTTCTTCGGCTGGCTGAACCGCGAGGATGACCTTGCCCTGCCATGCGTCACGGTGCTTGGCGAGTTGGGTCGCTACCCCGATCATCCAGGTGGCGTGCATGTCGTGTCCGCACGCGTGGGCAACGGGGACCTCGGCGCCGTCGGCGTCGATGCCCGTTGCGGTGCTGGCGTATGCCAACCCGGTGTCCTCTTTGACCGGCAGTGCGTCAATGTCGGCCCGGAGCAGCACCGTGTGACCCTCCCCGTTGTCGAGCGTCGCCACCACACCCGTGCGGCCGACGCCTGCTGTGACCTCGTAGCCGAGATCGCTCAGACGTTGAGCCATGATCCCCGAAGTCCGAATCTCGGCGAAGGACAGTTCGGGGTGTCGGTGCAGATCCTCGTAGAACTCACGCAGGTCGGGGAGCAGGGAGGGGATGTCGTCGAACATGTGGTGGTCCTTCGGGTTGGCTTGCTGTCTGGTTCGATGGAGATTCGATGGTGCTGCCAGCGCGCTGAGTCTCACAGAGCGTCGAGGCCCCCGCCGACGAGCGAGGCGGACATGTAGATGAACAGGAACGTCAGGATGATCCACGAGGTCTGCTGGAGCCAGTCCCTGAGGGTGGCCAGTTGTGCATCGGCGGCGGCGCCTCGCGCAAGGGCATAGATCCATGGCGCAGCGACGAGCGCCGGCGCGAGAAGGGTGAAGATCACTGCCACGATCACCTTGGTTATCGACGAGACACCCGAGGTGGCGAACTCGTCGGCTGCGGCGAGCATCAGCGACATGTTCTTCACGTTGAGCGCCGTGGCAGAGATGACTCCGGTACCGAATGTGGCCAACGCGCTCATCGTCGACAGCTTGTTCATCCAACCCGGTTCTTCGGCCTTGACACCCTTTCGCGGCCTGCCCCGGACCTGTCCGATTGCGAGAAAGACGAAGAACACCCCTAACACGATCTTCACGACTGCCACGGCCGTGTTGGGCTCACCGCTGGTGACCTGCACCAGGCCGCCAAATGCAAGAGCGGAGAGCAGGATCTGGCCGCAGGCGAACCCGCCGATGTACACCCCAGCCCGACGTCGGCCGCCGACACCGATCAGGAGCACCACGCACGCGAGCTGATACGCCGGGTTGATCATCACCCCGACAAGCAGCGGAAGGAGGGCGCCAATCAGTTGAGCGAGCGATTCACCCGCCACGAACAAGGACCGGTGGCCGACGCATGGTCGAAGGCTAGGCCAATCGTGCCAGCCGGTGCTGGGTCAAGCTGCAGGTTGAGAACGAGTCTGAACGATCAGATCGGCTGCGCCGACACGAACAGATCGAGACCGAGATGCCGCGAGAGGTAGCGGGCCACCGACTGCCCGCGCACGCTGTTGCCGGCGGCGTCGAGCGGCGTGGAGTACGTGGCGAGCCCACCCTTACCGGGCGAGACGGTGAAGATGCCGCCACCGATGCCGCTCTTGCCCGGCAGACCGACCTGGTAAAGCCACTCTCCGGACGTCTCGTACAAGCCGGCGATGACCATCACGGCCAGCACGTCGTGACATGTGGCCGCGTCGACAACTCGCTCACGGGTGAGCGGGTTCACTCCGCCGCACGCCAATGTCGCACCCATCACTGCGAGGTCGTGAGCGGTCACGCCCAGCGAGCATTGCCGGGTATACAGATCGACCGTCTCGCTTGGATCCCAGTAGATCGCGTCGACCGCCTGCAGCAGGCGAGCGATGGCCTGGTTGCGATGGTTGGTGGCCGAGGCCGACGCATAGACCTCTTCGTCGATGGTGAGCTCGCGCCCGGCGAAGCGCGACAACGCGCCGTGCAGGTTCGCCCATTTCTCGTCAACGGTAACCCCTGGCACCAGGCTGACTGTGGCGATTGCGCCTGAGTTGACCATCGGGTTCGTGTGGCCTCCGGCGCCTTGTTCGATGGCCGACAGCGAGTTGAACGGCAATCCAGTGGCGTTCACGCCGATCAGCCGGTGTATCTCCTCGGGCCCCAATTCCTCGCATACGAGGGCAAGCGTGAACGGCTTGACGGCACTCATGATGCTGAACTCGACACGGGTGTCACCTGCCTCGAAGGCTGCGCCACTGGCACCGACGACGCACACGCCGAACCGGGTGGGGTCGGCGCGCTGCAGCGCCGGATACACCGGGGAGTTCGTACCGCCCGCCTCGGGGAGGAATCGGCGATGGGCCTCGTCAACCAAGGCCTGCACTCGCTCGGCCTGCGGGAGGTTGCCCGTGGAGATGTTCGCATACTGACGATCGCCGGTGCCGTCGCTGAGGTCGCTCATTCGCCGAACCCTAATGGGCACGGGCGCGAGAAGGTTGCGCAGCTCACCGTGAGGTCATTGATGACGGGAACTGCCAGGATCGGGTGAATGGAACCTTCGCCGGCACCCGAAGTTGGGCTGCTCGTGCGCTTCCTCGTCCAGTTGGGCGGTGCGCTGGTGCTGTCCGGTGCGTCCGTCGAGGATGTGCGCACGATGCTGCTGCGGGTGGCTCGGCGCGCAGGCGCGCCCGACATCGACATCATCGTCTTGCCGACGATGCTGATGATTCAGGCGGGTACAGCGCGTGAGGCACGGGTCCGGCTCAGCTCTGTCGTGTCGTCGAGTCAGCTGCGACTGGACCAGGTGAGCGACCTCTACGAGTTGGCGGGCAGGGCCAGCAGCGGTGATCTCGATCCAGCCAGCGGGCTTGCCCAGCTCGAACGCATTCGCACCAAGCGTGCACCGAACGGTCCGGTAGTCCGCACGTTCGGGCTCGGTGTGCTCTCCGCGGGCTTCGCGCTGGCGTTGCAACCGACGGCATTCGGAGTTGCCGTGGCATTCGTGCTTGGGCTGTTGGTCGGCCTGGTGCTGTTGGTGCGGGTTCCCGAACTGAAAGCTGTGCTCCCCGTCCTTGTCTCGTTCACGGTGGCTGCGATCGTGTTCCTGGTCGCCCAGCACTACAACGGCGAGAACCCCATCCGCAGCCTGATCCCGCCGCTGGTGGTGTTTCTTCCCGGGGCGGCGATCACCACGGGCACGATGGAGTTGGCAGCCGGGCAGACCATCAGTGGTGCCAGCCGGCTCGTCGGTGGTTTCGTCGACCTGATGCTGTTGGCGTTCGGCATCGTTGCGGCCGCAGCGCTGGTCGGCGCAACGAGGTCGGATCTGCTCGATAGCCCGGTTGATCGACTGGGCCCATGGACCATGCCGGTCTCTCTGCTCGCGATCGCCCTCGGCGACCATCTCCATCTGTGCGCCCCCCGTCGAGCGGTGCCATGGATACTGCTCGTGCTGGCGGCGGCATACGGTGGTCAGGCGGCCGGGGCCGCGCTGTTCTCTGCCGAATTGTCGGGATTCTTCGGAGCGCTGGCGATGACGCCACTGGTCCTTGCGATCGGGAGGCATCCGAAGGGCCCGCCGGCGATGGTGCTGTTCCTGCCGGCCTTCTGGCTGTTGGTTCCCGGAGCAGCGGGACTGATCGGTGTCACGGCGATCGTCGGCACCGACAGTCGGCTGGGTTCCGCCGCGTTCATCAACACGATGATCACTGTCGTGGCCATCGCTCTCGGTGTGCTGTTGGGCACCGCCGCCAGTAGAGCCGCTACGCAGGTGCGCGCCCACACGATGTCGGGGTTGGCGCGAGTCGGTTGGATTCCAGAGGACTGAGCGGGCCTGCCCGGAACGAGCCATTCACTGCCGGTTTTCGGGTTTGTTTGACGGGTTGGTTCGGGGTGCGATTTCGGTGCCGTCGGGTCGGTGGTGGTGCCATCCGGTGTGGTCGCGTGTGACGGTGGTTCGGTGGTGTTCTTTGGTGTGGTTGTGGTGGGGGCAGCGTGGTCCGCCGTTGAACGGGTTGGTTGGGCCGGCTTTCGCGGCCCAGGCGTCGAGGTGATCGATGTGGATCCGACCGATCCGGGTTCCACACCCGGGGTGACAGCATCGGTCCCCGGTGAGTAGGACGGCTTCGCGTGCTGCGCCGGTGAACAATCGTTTCCGACGGCCGAGATCGATC
>JANOEM010000079.1:0-21940 GCA_031413195.1 Actinomycetes bacterium | reverse complement strand
AAGCGCCCGAAGATGCCGATTCACTGCCACCATGCCTGAAGGCAACCGCCGAATTTCGGCGATCGCGACAGGTCAGCGAGGCGCTTTCACACGGGATCAAGCCACGTCGGTGAAAATCTCGAAACGCCAGCTGCGTGGTTGGGTCCAGAGCAACCGCCTAGATCGAGCAGGGTTTCGCACGTACCGAAACCCAATGATGCCGCAGAACGTACGAACTGAATTGGCCGATCTTCTCCTCGACGTCGGCGAAGCATGGGTGTGCGGTCCGACGGCCGCGGCACTCGATCAACTCGACGGTTTCATTCTCCAGAAACCGTTCCACATCGTCGTCAAACGCGGCCGTAACGTGCAACGGGTCGGGGTGTTCATCCACACGACGACCGTGCTTCCTCAGATCGACCGCGCCGTCATCGACGGGTTCGCGGTGACGTCAGCGTCGCGCACGTTGATCGACATAGCGGTCACCACGGCACCCGATCGGTTGCTCAAGGCGGTCGCCTCGGCGTTTCGAGATGGCAAGAGCTCTGAGACGTTCCTTCACGAACGCCTCACTGCTCTGCGCGGCAGCGGTCGCGCGGGTTCTCGGCGGCTGCTCTCCGTGCTCGAAGACGATGAGATCGTTCGAGGCAAGCAGAGCTGGTTGGAATGCCGGTACCTGGAACTGCTCGAGACGGCGGGGCTCCCGAAACCGCTCACCGAAGTGGTGTTGACGCGAGCCGGCGACAAGCTCGTCCGTGTCGATTGCTTCTTCCCCGACACGAATGTCGTCGTCGAACTTCTCGGCTATCGATGGCACCGCACCAAGGAGCAGATGCGACGCGACGCCGAACGGCTGAACGAGTTGCAGCTGGACGGCTTTCGGGCCTTCCAGTTCACTTACGACCAGGTCGTCGAAGATCCACAGGGCTGCATGGACACCACCGGTCGGGCGTTGTCAACCTGACCACGCCCCCTGAACAGGTTGGGATGGCGGTTGTCAGGGGGTGGTGAGGGCGGCGTCGAGAGAAAGCAGGCCAGCCATCAACGCGTCTCGACCCGACTGATCGAGCACGCCAGATGCCGTGGCGACGATCCGGTCGGTCAACGCTTCGGCGTCGCGCATCAGTTGGTGCGTGGCTTCGTCGATCTCGGGCGCATCAGATTCGGACCAGCCGAACATCGCGATGTCGGAAGGCCGCTTCACGAAGTGGGCAGTCTTGCTGTCGATTCCGACAGCGTGCAACGCCAGCAGATGCGCACTGCTGCGAAAACTCACGCAGCACGGCGAGCAATTGCAAGGCCCGCGCCGGCGCGTCGTCGGCCAACGGCTCGGCCGAGATTGCGGCGTACAGCGCGAGCGATGATGGGTCGGCTGCATCATTGACCGGCTTGTGCAGCGGCAACGAACTCGTCGAGGTTCGCGATCCCGGACAGCTTCTCGCGTCCGTGAGCGGCGCATCACAGCATGTACTCGTGGCCTGCCTGACGAGGCTCGACGATCGCTTTCCCAGCGGTCCACATGCTTTCGATCAGGGTCGGGTTGAAGTAGCCGAAGGCGCTGCTGACCACTCGCGATTCCACGTCGCCCAAAACGCCGCCCCGGCCCAATGCGTAGAACTGCAGGTGGTCGAGTCCGAGCTCGTTGCCGCGGGCGATTGTTGCGGGGACGAAGTAGAAGGCCCAACCTCGGTCGCGAATGATCGGACAGGCCGCCGCTATCAATGCCTCGGTCGTCAGGGCGTTCGTCATCGCGGCAGCGTAGGCATCGCCTCACGCTCGGGGCGAGGCCGACGGCCGCGGGTAAGGTCCGGCCATGAGAACGATCGAACGTGTCGGTGTCGTGGGTTGCGGTCTGATGGGTTCGGGGATCGCCGAGGTTTGCGCACGCGCTGGCCTCGACGTCACCGTGTGCGAGAGCACACAGGTCGCCGCCGATGCGGGCATGGCCCGAATCTCGAAGTCGCTCGATCGGGCCGTTCGGTCGGGAAAGCTTCAGCCGTCTGACAAGGAACGTTTCCTCGACGGCATCCGGATCTCCACCAATCTCGACAGTCTGGGCTCGTGCCAGCTCGTCGTCGAGGCCATTGCCGAGGATCAGGCGTTGAAGGTTGCCATGTTCCAGCGACTCGACGAGGTGATGACGGGCGCCGTCGCCGTCCTCGCCTCGAACACCAGCTCGATCCCGATCATGAAGCTGGGCATTGCTACACGCCGCCCCGATCTGGTCGTCGGCCTGCACTTCTTCAACCCGGTGCCTGTCCTCGATCTGGTCGAGGTCGTGCCATCGCTGCTGACATCAGAGGAGACGGTCGGCGATGTGATGACCTTCGCCGGCGAAATCCTCGGCAAGCGGACCATCCGCTGTCAAGACCGGGCCGGGTTCGTGGTCAACGCTTTGTTGATCCCGTACATCCTGTCGGCGATCCGGATGTTCGAATCGGGCTTTGCCTCGGCGGAGGACATCGACACGGGAATGACCGAAGGGTGTAACCATCCAATGGGGCCGCTCCACCTCGCCGACCTGATCGGCCTGGATACCACGTTGGCGGTGGCGGACAGCCTGTACGCCGAGTTCAAGGAACCGCTCTACGCGCCTCCGCCGCTGCTGAGCCGGATGGTCGAAGCCGGCCTACTCGGCCGTAAGTCCGAGCGCGGATTCTTCGCCTACTGACCTGCGGACACCGAAAACCGTGCATTCATGTCACCGCAAGTGACGCGATGCGATAACTGGCGGTGACATGAACGTGTGGGGAGGGTAGCGGGCGGCGGGTAGCGCGGTGCGGGGGAGGTAGTCAGCGGTGGGCGCCCGGGCGGGCTTTGCGGAGCTTGGCGGGCTTTGCCACCGCCGCTTTCTTCTTCGGGCGGTGTTCCTTACGGAGCACGAAACGCAGACCGCTCCATGTCTCGTCGATCGCGCAGACCTTGTTGTCGACCCAGCCCGACTTCAGGAACTCTTCGCGAAGTACGTCCTCGGTGATGTCGGTTGCGACACCGCTGACCTTCTTCGGCCAGGCCAGCCACACTGCCCCGGCGGGGGCGACTGCCTGGATCAGCACAGGCCAGTTGGCCACCATTGTCGAGCGGTCGACATGGAACGCTACGACGAGGTCGAGCGGAGGGCGAACCCGGTTCGCCCATTCGACCGCGAGCGGCAGTTCTCCGAGGTTGTCGCGGAAGTCAGCAGGTGCATTGACGACCGCCATCCGGGTCCCCTCGCGGATGCCCAGCTTCTGCAGCAGTGGAGTCTCCGAATAGCCGGCCACGATTCGTTTGGTCCTCCTGCTGGTGTGCGGTGATCAGGCGCGACCAAGAATTCGGTCGACCTGGATCTCGATTGCCACCCGGTCGTGTCGTTCACCGGGTTGGCGGTACCGGGCAGCGTAGCCATCCACGGCAGCGGCGACGCCCACCGGATCGGTGACCAACCGAACGTCGCCTTCGAGGGTGATCCAGCGGCCACCATCCACCTGACAGACAGCGGCGCGTCCTCCGCGGGCAGCATTCCGTGCTTTCACCGATGGCGCAAACGTGATCACCCGCACCGTTCGATCGGCGGCGGAATAGCTGAATCCGACCGCGACGACGTGGGGACTTCCGTCGGCTCGCAGAGTGGTGAGCGTGGCGAGGTGGCGCTCTGCAAGGAATTCGAGGACAGCATCGCCGGGCTGGGCTGGATCAATCATCCGTCGAGCCTATGACGGCACATCACTATCCAGAAGCTCAGCTACCGGCGGAAATCGCTGACAGGATGTCGTGCTTGGTTGCCCGCCAGGCCGGTATCACTGCGGCGAGCACGCCCGTGACGAAAGCAGACACAACGATGACGACGATTGCGGTGAACGGGATCGTGTAATTGGACAACCCTTCGTCGCGGAGGGCGACGATCACGATGTATCCGAGCACCAGGCCCAACACCACCCCGACTATCGCGCCGTACAACGAGGTGAGCACGCTCTCCCACCGGACCGTGGTGCGCACCTGCGATCGGGTCATCCCGACTGCTCGGAGCAAACCGATCTCGCGTCGTCGTTCGTAGACGGCGAGCAGCATCGTCAAGACGATTCCGAAGACAGCGATGATCACCGAGAGGGCAAGCAGCCCGTAGATGAACGAGAGGCTCTGGTCGATGATGTCGCTTCGTCCATCGATGAACTCCTCCCTGTTCTGCAGTTCGCCGATCCCGTAGGTCGCAATGGCACCATCGACGCCCGCACGAAATTCACCATCGGAGACGTTCGGTGCTTTCGTCACGACCACAAAGGCGGCCTGGTTGGTGGCTGCTGTGCCGTACAGCAGCGCACGGTCGACCACGCGCGCCTGGGCCAGTTCGGTCGACGTGTAGATGCCCTGGACCGTGACCGTCTTGGTGATGTCGTTGATCCGCACCTCGATCTGCGATCCGAGCGAGAGGTCCTTTCGCTTGGCCTCGCCTTCGCTGACGAGCATGCCCTCTGGTGTGAGGTCGTCGAACGAGCCCTGAACGAACGCGTAGTCCAACAGTCCGCTCGCATGCTCGGCGTTGACCGTGGTGGCGATCAGCGGCTTGCCGTCGGCGTCGGTCAGGCTTGCAAAACCGAGGCCGGTTGCATCTCCAACCGCCGGAATCTCGTTGAGGGTGTCCACGAACTCCTGGCCGAAGCTGAGCGAGCCGCCGTTGCTGGAGTTGATGACGTAATCGCCGACGAATACCTGACCAATGGTCTCGCGCAGTTGCTCCTTCAGCGACGCAGCGAAGACCGTTGCACCCGTAACGAGCGCAACGCCGATCAACACCGGCGCGGCTGTTCGCGCGGTGCGCCTCGGGTTTCGCTGCACGTTGCCGCGAGACATCGCGCCGGTGATTCCCCGGAAACGCTGAACCGGTGAACCGAGCACGCTGGCGATGGGGTTGGCCATCACGGGTCCGAGGAGCAGGACCCCGATGAAAATAGCGAGCACCGCCGCGCCAAGGATGATCGAATCGGCGCCGATGAGCACGACGGCGATTGCCGCGATACCTATCGTGATGAAGGATGCGGCGGCGATGACCCGACCCCGCATCGACTTGACTGATTCGAATGCAGACTCACTCATAGCCGCCACGGGGGAGACACGCCCAGCGGCTACAGCGGGCACGATCGCAGCGAGCAACGTCGTGATCACACCCGCCACCATCGTGATCGCAACAGTGGCTGCGGTGATTGACAGACCGCGAGAGGGAATGCCGAGATTGAATGCATTCAGGGTCTGTTGGATGCCGATGGCAAGACCCGCGCCCGCGACCAGGCCCGAAAGCGAGCCGAACACACCGACTGCGACAGCTTCGAGCAGCATCATCCGGGTGACCTGCCGGCGGCTCGCACCGATGGCCCGAAGCAAGGCGTTCTCGCTCCGCCTTTGGGCGGCGGTGATGGAGAAAACGTTGTAGATCACGAAGCACCCGACGCCAAGCGCGATCAGGGAGAAGATCGAGAGGAAGATGGTGAAGAAGCCGAGGCCTTTCTCGAGTTCACTCTGGTTCTGGGCGATGATCTCGGCGCCGGTGAGTGCCTCGCTGACCTCGGGACCTTGGGCCGAGTCGAATGCGGCCTGAACGCGAGTCGCCAATTCGTCGTCGGTGATCGTTCCGTCACCTTTGATCAACACCGCATCGACGTAGCCGGGCTTGAGCACGAAGTTCATCGCGGTCTGTTCGTCGAACAACGCCCAGGTTGCGTCGCCCGGCGTGGAGATGTCGTTGTACTCGGCAAGGCCGACCAAAGTGAACTCGCGTGAGCTCGATGCATTGACCTTGACGGTGTCGCCGATCGAGTAGTCGCCGTCTTGTGCCGTCTGGGTGTCGAGGACCACTTCGGTGCTGCTCGCCGGGGCTCGCCCGGCGACGACGCGCCACACCGACAGGTCGCCGGAGTTGAGGGTTCCCCCCGACGTCGATCGGCTGGTGCGTTGAATCGGCTTGCCGTCCTTGGCGATGACGACGGCATCGTCTTGGACCAACGCCTGAGCGTCGACGACGCCCTCCACCGATTTGGCGATGGCGACGCTCTCGAACGTGACTTCGTCCCGGCGTTCGAACCCGAACGCCGTCTCTATCGAGTTGGCCGACTGGACGTAGACGTCGACCTTGTCGAACGAGTTCGCGAACAGGGCGTCGAAGCTGCGCTCCAACGTGTCGCGAAAGATGAACGTACCGGACAGGAAGGCGGTGCTCACGATGATCGCGAGCGCGGTCAGCACGATCCGACCGAACCTGGCCGTTACGTTTCGGAGAGCGATCCGGATCATGTGGTGGCGATCGCTTCCAGGATCGGCGCTTGCGCCGCCTTTCGTGCCGGCCACCATGCGGCCGCCAGGGCGAACACGACTGCCATCACGGCGAAGGCGACAATTGTCGTCTGGGATACGCTGAAGGAATTGAGACCTTGGTCCTTCAAGGCGGTCACCACGATCCAGCCGAGGGTGACCCCGAGCGCCGTTCCCATCATCGCTCCGAGGATCGCCGTGATGACGGACTCCCATCTCACGCTGCCTCGAATCTGCGGTCTCGTCGTGCCGATGGCACGCATCAGACCGAGCTCTCGACGACGCTCGTAGACAGCGAGCAGCAGTGTCAAGACGATGCCGAGAACAGCGATGAACACTGACATCAGCAGCAGTGCGTAGATGAAGGTAATGATCCCATCCAGGCTCGCGATCTGGGTGTCGATGAACTGGTCGCGCGTCTGGACCTTGGCCGTTGGGTAGTTCGCGGTCACGGTCTCGATCGCTGCCAGTGCCTCGTCGACCGAGTACCCGTCAGCCGACTCGGCAACGACCTGGAAGTCGAACAGCGGTTGCCCACTCGTCGCGAAAGCCGCCCGGTCGACGATGTAGTTGCCGAACAGGTTGTCGCTGAAGATGCCGCCGACAGTGAAGGTGGTGGTCGTCTGGTTCAGGAACGACACATCGAACGTGCTGCCGATGGTGAGACCCTCGCTGTCGGCCTTGTCGCGAAACACCAGGATGGTGTCGCCGCCGAGCGCGGAGAGGTCACCTTCGTCGAAGTTCAGCTTCAACAGCGAACCGACAGTCTCGGGGTTGACCGTGAGGCTGCCCGAATCCTTTGGCTGCGCGCCGCCGAGGACCTTGAACAGCCCGCCGCCGATCCCCATCGCGCCACCGACTTCGGGAAGCGTGTTGAGTTCATCGGCCAACGCGGTCGGCAGTACGCCACCCTGCGGGTTGTCCGGGCTGACTGCAATCTCGCCCGTGAAGGCCTTTCCGAAGGTGGTCCGCAGGGAGTCCTGCAACGAACTGGCGAGGGTTGAGACCGAGACCAGCAGGGCGAGGCCGATACCCAAAGCGGCCGCGGTGAGCGCCGTACGTTCGGGGCTTCGTGCCGCGTTTCGGCCGGCGATCTCGCCGGTGACTCCGCGCAGCTTGCCGAGCGGCTTGGTCATCAGGTTGGCGAGGTGGCCGACGACGAACGGGCCGACTGCGATCAAGGAGATGAACAGTCCGACCACGCCCAGGATCAGCCACACCGCATCGGAGGTGAGGCCGAGTGTGATGCCGATCGCTGCCAGGACTGCGCTCACCGCGGAGACGACGACCCGCCGCCGGGAAGCACCCGATCGATCGACGGAGACATCGCGCATCGCGGCGAGTGGAGGTACCCGCCCGGCGCGGATGGCCGGGAAGGTTGCGCACACGAGCGTGACCACGAGCCCGACGATGAACGTGATGACGAACGCGGAAGGACTGATGACGATCGTGGTCTCTCCAGGGCCGTTGCCGGAGGCGTTGAGCAGCTTGGTGATGCCGAAAGCGAGCGCGACCCCGCCTGCGAAGCCGAGCACGGCTCCGATGATTCCAACGGCGAGTGCCTCGATGAACAACGCAAACGTGACTTGACTACTGCGTGCGCCGATGGCCCTGAGTAGCGCGTTCTCCTTCAGACGTTGGGCTGCGCTGATCTTGAACACGTTGTAGATGACGAAGCTGCCGACGAAGATCGAGATGCCGGCGAAGATCGTCAAGAACAGCGTGAAGAATGAGAATTGCTTGGCGAGATCGGATTGGGATTCCTCGATGATCTCCTTGCCGGTGAGCACCTCGACCTCGTCAGCCGGGAACAATTCCTGGATGTCGGCCTTCAATTCGGCCTGCGAACGTGTGCCGTCGCCGACGACGTTGATCGACGAGATCATGCCCGGCTGACCGAGGACGAACTCCTCAGCAGTGGGCAGGTCGAACAA
This sequence comes from Actinomycetes bacterium, assembly GCA_031413195.1. Taxonomy (GTDB): domain Bacteria; phylum Actinomycetota; class Acidimicrobiia; order Acidimicrobiales; family Ilumatobacteraceae; genus WLMZ01. Next base: position 13,745 of record JANOEM010000079.1, on the reverse strand, counting down.
CGACCAGGTCGGCCCGCCGGTCGATTCCTGACCGCCGAAGGTGACGATGCCGACCACGGTGAACATCCGTGGCTGGCTGGATACCGACACGGTGACCGTTTCGCCGACTTCGATGTCGCCCTGCCGCGCGCTCTGCAGGTCGAGCACGACTTCGTCGGACGCTGTGGGCCCGCGGCCTTCCTTGAGCCTCCAAGGCGAGCCTTCCCCATCGTTGAAGACCGATCCGAACTGCGGTGGGCCGCCGCCGCCGATGACCTTGCCCTCGGCATTGGTGACAAGCGCGGTGCCGCGCACGTCTGCGTCGGCGATCTTCACGCCGTCGACCGCACGGACCTGTTCGGTGAGGGTTACCGGGATCTGCCCCCGAATCTCGTCGCCGAAGTCGCTCTCGATCACGACCGACGAGCGGACGTATGCATCGGTCCCGTCGTAGGCGGTTGCGAACAGCCGGTCGATGCTTCCGTTGATGGTGTCGCTGAAAACGAACACGCCGCTCAGGAATGCGCAGCCGGCGATGACCGCTAGGGCGGAAAGGAGCAGTCGGCCCTTGCGGGCCAACACGTTTTTCAAAGCGATGTGCAGCACGTCATTCCCCGAAGCGCTTCATCCGGTCGAGCACCTTGTCGGCGGTCGGCTCGGACATCTCGTCGACGACCTTGCCGTCGGCGAGGAAGATGACGCGATCCGCGTAGCTAGCCGCCACCGGATCGTGGGTGACCATCACGATCGTCTGGCCGAGTTCGTTGACGGCCCGGCGCATGAAGTCGAGGATCTCGGCACCGGTGTGGCTGTCGAGGTTGCCGGTCGGCTCGTCGGCGAAAATGATTGTCGGTTGGCTCGCCAGAGCCCTGGCGACTGCGACGCGCTGTTGTTGGCCGCCGGAGAGTTCGCTCGGGCGATGCTTGAGGCGGTCACGAAGGCCGACGGTGTCGATCACCCGATTGATCCATTGCTCATCGCCCTTGCTGTTGCCGAGCAACAGCGGCAGCCTGATGTTCTCTTCAGCCGAAAGGGTGGGGATCAGGTTGTAGGCCTGGAAGATGAAACCGACCTTCTCGCGGCGGAGTTCGGTGAGCTCGCGATCCTTCAGCGCTGCGAGGTGGGTCTCGCCGATGTAGACCGCGCCCGACGTCAGCCCGTCGAGGCCGGCCAATGAGTGCATCAGCGTGGACTTGCCGGACCCGGATGGGCCCATGATGGCCGTGAACCGGCCGGCCTCGAAGGCGATGGTCACACCGTCGAGCGCTCGGACCTCGCTGTCACCCGACCCGTAGATCTTGCAGGCGTCGACAGCGCCCGCGGCGGCCGCGGCAGGGATGGTGGTGGCTTCAGTCATACCGATGTTTCTATCGGTCAGTCCCGCAGCTGCCTTCCCCTCATTGGTTGATCGTGGTCAACCCAATGGTTGACCCGGAGTCACCAGACCGCTCTCGTATGCGAGCACCACGGCCTGCACCCGGTCGCGGATGCTCAGCTTCATCAGCATCCGCCCGACGTGAGTCTTGATCGTCGCCTCGCCGAGATAGAGCTGCTGGGCGATCTCGGCATTGGAGAGGCCCCGCGCAACGAGACGAAGAACTTCGAGCTCGCGTTCGGTCAGCAGATCGAGCCCCGGTACGGCGATCGATGCGTCGCGAGCAGGTCGTCGGCCGATGTCTTCGATCAAGCGACGGGTGATCGATGGGGCGAGGAGCGCGTCGCCTGCTGCAACCACTCGGATCGCTTCGATCAACTGCTCGGCCGGGGCGTCTTTCAACATGAACCCGCTGACTCCAGCGCGCAGCGCGGCGTAGACGTAGTCGTCGAGGTCGAACGTCGTCAACATCAACACTCGTGGGGGCGCCGCGTGGGCAACGCCGTCCGGTCGTGGTGCCAAGATCTGTGACGCGGCCTCGATCCCATCCATCCGTGGCATCCGAACGTCCATCAGGATCACATCGGGGCGGCAGCGGTGGGTGGTGTCGACTGCTTCTTGACCGTCCGAGGCCTCGCCGACGACGGTGATGTCGGTCTCGGCTTCGATGATCATCCGGAAGCCCGCACGAACCATTGCCTGATCATCGACGATCAGTACACGGATCACGAACCCACCTGCGCCGGTGTCGCGGAGTCCAGGCGTGAAACGCCGACGTCCGAAACCGCGGAGGCTTTGCTGGACTGTTCGTTGATCGGGGCGCTTGCCCGCACATGCCAGCCGCCGCCCTGGCGCGGCCCGGCCGAAACAGTTCCGCCACAAAGCGCCATTCGTTCGCGCATACCTGCCAGACCGTGTCCGCCGGCCGTGGGCGTGACGCTGGCCCCACGACCGTCATCGGTGACCTGCACAACGATCCGTCGCGGTTCGTACGTGACCGTCACCTCGACATGCTTGACCGGACCGGCGTGCTTGCGGACGTTGGTCAGTGCCTCCTGGACGACTCGGTAGAGCGAAAGGCCGATGCTGGACGGGACGTCACCGTGTGGAGTCCCCACTTCGGTGAGCACCACGTTCAGTGTCGGATCGTCGGACACCAGCGAGCGAATGTCGGCCAGTGTCGGTTGTGGTGTCAACTCCGTGCCATCGGTCTCGCCGGTTCGGAGTACGCCGAGCACACGCCGCAACTCGTCCATAGCCTGACGCCCGGTCGCTTCGAGTTCGCGTAGTGCCTGCTCGGCCTGCACGGGCGAGGACACGATCGAACGTCGGGCCGCCCCGGACTGGATGATCATCAGGCTCACGGAATGAGCAACCACGTCATGCAATTCGCGGGCGATTCGCGCTCGCTCATCCTGTACCTGCTGACGAGCGAGCAGTTCGCGCTCGCGGGCCGCGATCGAATCCCGTTCGGCGGCTTCTGCCGCTTGACGGCGCCGCCGCTTCAGATAGTCGCCGAGCATGAAGGAACCGATCAGGAACACGATCGACGACACGAGCTCGCCGATCCTCAGGTTCGAGAACATCACTCCGGCGATCAGAAGCGGCAGCGTCGCGAGACCGAACAACTTTGCGGTGATGGCCAAGGGTCGGCCACTGGTGTGAGCTGCGACGGTGTAGAGCGCGACGAAGATCGACATCCACCCACCCGTGTGGAAATCGAGGATCTCGAGCACGAACTGGTTGACCGTGACGACGGCGAGCACCGGTATCGGGTGTTGTCGGCGCAGCGCGATCGGCGCCGACGCACCGATCACCAGGAGCGTGCTCAAGAGGTTCGGATCGGTGGCCCCCTCGACGCTGCTGGATCCGATCCACAGCACGCCAAGCCCCGATACGGCCAGGATCGCTGCGAGGAGGCCATCGGCCACCAACGGATGGCGACGAAGCCACTGGATGGGTGAAGGCCGAGTCACGCCGCCACGCTACTCATCGGCAGTTCGCCTGCCGTCCGACCTGAGGATGCCCACCGTACACCGAGAGGATGACCGGCTCGGTGGGGTGCCGAGTACGAATATCCGTCGCCCGTTGACGGCGCCCGATGCCGTACGATCCGGGTGTGAGTCGATGCCCCTCCTGCGCGAACCCCATTCCGGTGGGCTCACGGTTCTGTCCGACCTGCGGGTATGCGCTCGGGTCGGCATCGATCGAGGAACGGCGAGTGGTGACGGTGTTGTTCGCCGACCTCGTCGGCTTCACCGCCTTGGCCGAACAACTCGACCCGGAGCAGGTCAAACGCCTTGTCGACGGATGCTTCCAGGTGTTGGTCGAAGACATCACCACCTTCGGCGGCACGGTCGACAAGATCATGGGCGACGGGATCATCGCCTTGTTCGGTGTGCCCGTGGCCCACGAGGACGATGCCGAACGGGCCGTCCGGGCAGCCCTGCGGATGCAGGAGTCGCTGGCGACCTTCACGTCGTCGAGCATGGTTACGACCGAGGCCCCGGCGCTGCAGATGCGGGTCGGCATCAACACCGGCGTGGCCCTGGTTGGCACCGTCGCAGGAACCGATCACACGGCCATGGGCGACGTGGTCAACACGGCCTCGCGGTTGCAGACACTTGCGCCGCCGGGGGGCGTTCTTGTGGGCGAATCGACTCATGGCCTCACCGAATCGAGCATCGACTACGAATCCATCGGCGACCTGTCGGCGCGTGGCCGCGAGGCCACGGTTTCTGCGTGGTTGGCGAAGGCTGCAGTGGCCCTCCCCGGCGCCCGTCACCGGCGGCGCGATGTCGGCATCATGGGCCGAACCACCGAGTTGGCGCTCGCGCTTGCCACGGTTGACTTCTCGATCATGAACTCGCAGCCGGCGCTGCTCTCGGTTGACGGTGAGGGTGGTGTCGGCAAGAGCCGCCTCATCGACGAGCTGCTCGAGAGCGTGTTCGCGACTCACGCGGCGATCGTGCTCGAAGGATCTGCAGTTCCGTATGGCGAATCGAACCGCTGGTCACCACTCGCGAGCGCGATGTTCAACAGGCTGGAGATCGACGGCTCGGCGTCGGTCGAATCGATCCGGCAGATCGCCCTGGAACGAGGTCGCAAGCTTTTCGGCGACGGTGACGAGGCCGTTCTGCGCGAACTTGCAGACGCGTTCCAGTTGCTGCTTGGATACCCGTCGAAGCTCGACGAGCTCGACGCGCAGGCCGGTCGCGATGCTGTGTTCCGTGCCGTAACGCTCGTGCTCGAGAAGCTGCTCGAAGCGGGCCCGGTTGTCCTGTCGGTGACCGATATCCACTGGGCTGATCCGGCCGTTTTGTCGCTGTTCGAACATCTGTTGGTCACCCTTGCCCGAACGCCGTTCGTGTTAGTCACGACGAACCGACCCGATCCCGAGTTGTCGTGGCCGCCGCTCGGCACTCGCGCGGCGGTGGTGCGCCTTCCGCTGGAGCCTCTCGGTCCGATTGCAGCGGCCCAGATGTGCCGGGCGATCATCGGTGCAGATGCCGACGAGACCACTATTGCGACCATCTTCGAACGCTCCGGCGGAAACCCGCTGTTCCTCGAAGAGCTCGCAGTGCTCGTCGCCGAAGGTGGCGATGTGACCGCTTTGCCCGACTCGCTCCGGGCGGTGATCGCGGCCCGCCTCGATCAACTGCCGCCCGATCAGCGAGCGACGATCGACAACGCCGCAGTGCTGGGTCCATCCGGTCCGGTGGTGGCGCTGCAACGTTTCGCCGAGGCTCTCGGCGGTGAGTTCGACGAGTGTGTTCTCGACGGTTTGGTCGACAGCGGATTGCTCTCGGTCGCAGGGCGTCGATGGTCGTTCAAGTCCGATTCCGTCCGTGAGGTCGCCTACAACACGCTGACCAAGGCGGTGCGTGCAGTCCGTCACGTCGGCGTCGCCCACACGATGATGAGTCGCTACGGCAATCTCGACGACGTCGCGTATCACCTCGCTTCGGCGGCTGAGATCGTCGCCGAGTTGGGGCCGATCGACAAGGTGCCCGCCGACATCCGTGACCGAGCCCTGGTTGCGTTGGAAGAACTGGCGGTGCGCGCCGCTGACCAAGGAAACCTTCGCCAGATCGTTCGCGCCTGTACCCGTGCGATCGACCTCTTCCTCGAGCCGACCGCAGCCGAACTGCATCGCCGGCTCGCGATGCTGCGCCTGCGGCGCATCGGTGCATTGATCGAGCTTCGCCATCTTGATCGTGCCCGAGCCGAGAACGATCTCGTGCTCGCCGACTCCTTGGCGTCCGCCGATCAGGTCGTCGAAGCCGGCAGCCGGCGTGCCCAGGGCTTGATCAGCCAGGCGGCGGGCGATCTTCCGACCGCACGGCTCGAGCTCGGTGACGCCATCGATCTGTTCCGCGAACTCGGCGACAGGCCTCAGCTAGCCGAGACCCTGCGCCTGCGCGGTTTCCTCGAACTGTTCGGCGGGTCGCTGTCGGAAGCAGAGTGGCTGTTCGGAGAAGCAGCCGGACTCTTTGCCGACCTCGAAGATCGACGCGGGCTCGGTTACATCGAACAGCACCGGGCGTGGATGGCGTTCCTCGGCGGTCACATGGATGAAGCAGAGACCCACCTTGTCTCGGCGGCTGCGACTCTGGGCGAGTTGGGAGATCGCGCCGGAGTCGGCTGGGCGAACGGGCTGCTGGCGTACGTCAAGTTCTTCGGACGCGACTTTGCCCAGGCCGAGGCACTCGCCACCCAGGTGCGAGCCGAGGCCAAGGAACGCGGCGATGAGTGGGCGGAGGCGATGATGATCTCGCTGCTCGCATCGATGCGGTTGTGGTCCGGAAGCCTTGATTCGGCGGCATCGCTGGCCGAACAGGCCCGGGCAAGATTCAAGCGGCTCGGGGATGGCTTCGGACTCTCGCAGGCCCTTGCTGTGCTCGGCCGAACTCAGGTCGCGCTCGGCGATCCGGCGGTCGTGCGGACCACGGAGACCCTGCTCTCGAACGCCGAGCCGTTTGTCGAATCGCCGTATCCATATCAGGCCGCGGCCGGGATCGCGATGCATAGTGGCGACGGCAAAGCTGCGGTCATGTACGCCGACGAAGCGATCATTCGCCAGCAGACGATCGGCGCCAACCCGGGCGAGTCCTTCATCATCCGAGCGGTGGGTCTGGCGCAGGTCGGCGACTACGACAACGCTCATGCTGCGCTGGCGCACCTCGACCGCAACATCGAGTCTCATCCGTTCGCTCAGGCCGCGACTGCATTGGTCGCAGCGCTCGAGGGTCGCGCAGCCGATGCGATCGCGGCGGCAGAATTGGTCGAGGCGTCCGAAGGGCACAGCTATCTCGATGGAGTTATCGGAAGCCTCGCAGCAGGTGCCGCGTCCGCATCGCTCGACGATTCCGCCGGGGCGCGGCATTGGTTGAGCGATGCGGTCGATCAAGCACTCGCAACGCAGGACATCGTCGCGATCGCGCTCGCTCTGGTCGGCTACCGACATGTCATCGGAGTCCCCCACGAGGGTGGACATGGCGATGTCACGGCGCTGGCCACCGGTTGGCGCAGTGTGATCGATGCGTTGCCATGGCTCGAGTTGGCGAACGAATCGCACTGATCCAATGTTGCCCGCACGACATCGCACGGGGCTCATCGTCGGCCGGTTCAACCCTCCGCACCTCGGCCATTCCTACATGATCGATTGGGCCGCGGAGCGCGTCGATCAACTCGTCGTGTTCGTCAACACCAGCGACGGCGAACTGGTGCCCGGGCCGTTGCGCGCCGAATGGCTCGCGGCGCTGCACCCGGCAGTCGAGGTGATCGAAGTCAGCCACGATCTGAGGACCGACTTCGAAGACGAGGCACTGTGGGCGATGTGGATGGAACTCTTCCGTGCTCGCTGGCCGCTGGAAACGGGACCGGACGCAGTGTTCAGCAGCGACCCGTACGTCGACCAGATCGCGGTTCGCTTCGGTGCAGTCGCGATCGTGGTCGATGCCGACCGGGTGGTCGTACCGATCAGCGCGACCCTCATCCGCGAAGCACCGGCCGATCATCTGGATCGGCTGGCGCCTGCGGTTCGGGCCTGGGTTCAGGCCAATCTGATCGGGTGACGCTGGTGCGGTCACCGCTGCGATTTCAGCGAGTTGCTGTTACCGGCCGGGCTGAGGCAGGGTGCGCAGGTACGGCTTGACGGTTGTCCAGCCCTGCGGGAACAGTTGCTTGGCCTCGTCGTCGGTCACTGCCGAACCAATGATGACGTCGTCGCCGTCTTCCCAGTTGCCCGGAGTTGCGACCTTGTACTTCGCCGTCAACTGCAGCGAATCGATGACGCGCAGGATCTCGGCGAAGTTGCGCCCGGTCGAAGCGGGATAGGTGATGTTGAGCTTGACCTTCTTGTCCGGCCCGATGATGAACACCGAACGAACCGTCAGGGTGTCATTCGCGTTCGGGTGGATCATGTCGTACAGATCCGACACCTGCTTGTCGCTGTCGCCGATCACAGGGAAGTTGACAGCGGTGCCCTGGGTCTCCTCGATGTCAGCGGCCCACTTGCCATGGTTGTCGATCGAGTCGACAGACAGGCCGATGACCTTGACGTTGCGCTTGTCGAATTCGGGCTTGAGCTTCGCGACGAGTCCGAGCTCGGTCGTGCAGACCGGCGTGAAATCCTTGGGATGGCTGAACAGCACACCCCAACTGTCTCCGAGCCACTCATGAAAGTTGATTTCGCCCTCCGTCGTCTGGGCGGTGAAATCGGGTGCGGTATCGCCAAGGCGAACACTCATGGTCTTCCTCCGGTCTTCGAAACGCCGTCTGTCGGCGCACGCGTGATCGGGTCAGTATGCCCGATACCCGATCAGTTTGCTCAAGAATTGAACATGTGACAAAACTGTCCGCAAGGTGCTGCCCGAGATGACCCGATTTGGCGTGATGCGGCATCTCGCAGTCCCGGAATCGGCTGGACTGGTGGTGACCGACCGGCTCGCCTGCCCCTTCACCGAGGCCATGACAGGCCTTCAACGTCACTTCGAACAGGAGTCCAGCGAATGACAATCAGCCCGCACATCTACGAGATCTACATCAAGGCGACCCCCAATCAGATCTGGAACGCGCTGATCGATCCGGCCTTCACGGTGCAGTACTTCCACGGGACCGCGATCGAAGGTGAGTTCGCCGAGGGTGGGGGATATCGCTACCTGATGCAGGGCGGTGACCCGGCGATCGAAGGCGTGGTCACCGAGATCGAGCCGGGGCGTCGGATCGCGATGACGTTTCGCTTCATGTACGAGGCGTCTCTGGCCGAGGAGCCACCGAGCTTGGTGGAGTGGGTCCTCACCCCTGCCGGCGACGTCACTCGACTCACCCTCCGCCATGGCGACTTGTTCAAGAGCCCGCTGACCTGGGAGCACGTGCGAAGGGGCTGGCTCCCGGTCTTGAACGGATTGAAGTCACTGCTCGAAACGGGGGCGGGGCTCGGCAACGTCGACGATCCGGAAGCGGCGGTGTTCAGCGAGGACCCCGAGGGCGATTGGCATCGATCCCAGGGCATTGCGGCGAACAACGGTGCGTGGGACTGGCTCGGCAAGGCCGAGGTCGAACGCACTGACGATGACCTCGAGCAGATGACGCTGTCCGCGTACGCTGCTGCCTATCACTGGGCCAGGGCAACGGGGACAGGCCCGGCCAACACCGCCCGCGCGAACTGGTTGCTCTCGCGGGTTTGGGCCGTGCGGGGCAACGGTGCTCTCGCTTTGCATCATGCCGACATCGTGATGGCGACATGTCTCACGAACGAGCTCGCGGACTTCGACCTCGCCTACGCATACGAGGCCAGGGCCAGGGCGCTCGCGTGTCTCGGTCGACGCGACGAGGCGCTCGCCGAACGCGACCGCGCGTCTGCGGTGCCGATCGAAGATGACGAGGACCGCTCGATCGTCGAGTCCGATCTCGTTTCCGAACCGTGGTTCGGCGTATGAGCGACCGGGGATCGGACGAGATTGCGTCGACCCCTGAGCCGCCCTACACCGCAGTCATCTTCACGAATCTGCGCACAGTGGGGGACAACGGATACGAGGCAATGGCAGTTCGGATGGCCGAGCTCGCTGCTGAGCAGCCCGGTTACCTCGGTATCGAATCAGCACGCGAAGGGGTCGGGATCACGGTCTCGTACTGGGAGTCCGAAGCACATGCGCAAGCCTGGAAACGGGTCGCTGAACATGGCGAAGCGCAGCGGCTCGGTCGTGAGCAGTGGTACGCGCAGTACGTCGTTCGGATCGCGACCGTCACTCGCGAGTACCGAGGCTGACTTCGGACTCTCGGACTCTCGGACTCTCGGACTCTCGGACGCTGGTGCTGTCACTCGTCTACGGTTGGGGGATGAGCATTGCCGTTGAGATCGACGATCTTCCTGCTGCACTCGAACAGCAGATCGGCTGGTGCTATCTCCTGACCGTTGCCGACGACGGTCAGCCACGAGTCCTCGCGATTGCACCGCGGTGGGCGGTCGGGGGAGTGTTGCGCGCTGACATCGGCGCCCGCACGGCGAGCAATATTCGCGCCAGGCCAGACGTGACGTTGGTGTATCCCCCGGCGAGGGCTGATGGGCTGAGCCTGATCGTCGACGGGACGGCCATTGTCGACGGAACGACTCTGTCGTTCGAGCCATTCACGGCGGTGCTTCATCGTCCAGCCGTTCCGCCCGGTTGACCACACCGGGGCTGCTTTCGCTGTTAGATATGCCGATGAGTTCCGTCACCCCGCGCTCGGGCCTTCCCGTCGATCTCGACCGTCGCCGCGGTTTCGCTCGGATTCGTGCAGCCGTCGCGTGTCTGACAGGTGTGACCGTGTTCGCGCTGAGCGCAGCTGGACTGGTCATGATCCTGTTCGCCTCTGCGGCACGGGTCTGGAGCTTCTTCACCAACAGATCGATCGTGGATGCGCCCGTCTGGGCATGGGCACCTGGCGGCGCGGGTGTGTTGGGCGCGTTGGCCGTCGTTGTCAGTTTCGGAGGAGCGTTCTGGTACTTCTGGCGTGGGGCCAGTGCTCAGGTCTTGGCCGAGATCGCGGCCGTGCCCCTGGACCGGACGCAGTATCCGGGCTTCTTCAACGTGGTCGAAGCGTTGTCGATCGGCGTCGGTCGCCCGATGCCAACGCTGTATCTCACCGATGACGTCGTCCCCAATGTCGTGTCGCTGCGGTCCAACCGTCGACGTTCGTTGGTGCTCACGACCGGTTGTGCGGAGATACCGCGAGACGAGGTCGAAGCGATGTGTGCCCACGAGATCGGTCATCTGTGGGCGCACGATGCGCACTGGGTGACATCGGGGATGGTCGCCCTTGCACGGGCCCGGCGATTTGGCAATCTCATCTTCTGGCTCGGTGGCGCGCTCTTTCTCGTCGTCGGCGGTCTCGCCTACTACGGCGAGGTGTTCCTTTGGTCGACCGGGCTCGTTGCGGTGATGCTGCTCGGACTCGGATGGGTCGCGCGCACGTCGCTGCGCACCCTCGAACTCAGCGTTCGCCGGCACGCAGACGAGATCGCTGACGTTGTCGCGGTGAAGCTCGCGAAGAACCCGCAGTCTTTGGGGGCCGTGTGCACGCGCCTCGCGGCCAATCCCGCACGAGTGACGCCGGTCGGGTGGCGTTCGGAGCTGATGTGGTTTGAAGCGGTCGAATCGGTCGACGCTGCAGCAGTCGAGACGGACGCGACCGCGCAGGCAATTGCCGGAGCGCTCCAGCAAGTAGACAGCCGAAGCCGCCACGAGTTGATCGGGCGAGCGACCAAGGCCTACGCGGAAGCGCGTGTGCCCCTTCCGCCCGGTTGGCCCGGCTGAAGTAGGGGCGAGAAGCCGACGCACACCCGGCCGAGGGGTGAGGGCGAGTTGTTTGGTCACGTGCCGGACTGCGCCCGTGTTAGGTTGCGCTGGTCGATCGCGGGGGCGATTGACAAGGGGGGAACTGCCATGACAGACACCGTCGACAAAGACCTCGAGGATCTGCACAATCTCGGTTACGCGCAGGAATTGAAGCGTGGGCTGGGCGGGTTCAGCAACTTCGCGATCAGCTTCTCGATTATTTCGATCCTTGCCGGCGGGACCACCTCGTTTTGGTTGGGAATGGTCACCGGCGGACCCCGAGTCATCATGCTCGGCTGGATCATCGTGGGTTTCTTTGCGCTGCTCGTCGGCATGGCGATGGGCGAGATCTGCTCGGCATATCCGACAGCGGGCGGGCTCTACTATTGGTCGGCCAAGCTTGACGACAAGAACGGGCCGCGCTCGGCCTGGTTCACTGGTTGGTTCAATCTGCTCGGCCAGATCGGCGTGATCGCGAGCGTCGATTACGCGCTTGCAATCTTCATCGCCTACTTCATCCGACTGTTCAACAGCGATTTCCGGCTCACCGCATTGACGATCTTCTTCATCTTCCTCGGCGTGCTCATCGCCCACGGACTGTTGAACACCTTCGGCGTGAACCTCGTGCGGCTCCTGAGTGACGTCAGTGTGTGGTGGCACGTGGTCGGCGTTGTGATCATCTTCGCGATCCTGATGTTCACCAGCAAACCCGGACAACTAGGCCTCAGTGGACTGCTCGATTCGGCGCCTCCCGGCCTCACCGGATGGACGGGCGGTGCGTTCGTGACCGCATATCTGTTCTGCGTCGGTCTGCTCCTGGCGCAATACACGATCACTGGCTTCGACGCGTCAGCGCACGTCAGTGAAGAGACCGTAGGAGCGCGTGTGGCAGCGCCGAAAGCCATCGTCCGAGCCATCTATATCTCGGCGATCGCGGGTTTCTTTCTCAACATGGCAATGGTCAAGGTGTTGCCGAAGGATCCTGATGCCTATGCAGCCATCGCCTTTGGGGGTGAGGGTGATGCCTTCTTGGTCAATGCCGCACCTCGTTTGTTCTCGTCGGCAGTAGGTGACGCGACCGCCAAGATGCTGTTGTTGATCTGCATCGTCGCCCAGTTCTTCTGCGGTATGGCCTCGGTGACGGCGAATAGTCGGATGATTTATGCGTTCAGCCGCGATGGTGCGTTGCCCGGATCTAAGTTTTGGCACAGGATCAACCCCAAGACGCGCACACCAACCAACTCGGTTTGGCTGGGCGTGGTGCTGTCGGCGATCGTCGGCGCGCTGTCGCTGTATCAACGAGGTGGCTACTCGACAGCCTTCTTTGCGATGACGGGTATCTGCGTGATCGGGCTCTACATCGCGTACGCCATTCCGATCTATCTCCGTCTGAAGAAACCCGACTTTCAAACTGGACCGTGGAACCTGAAGGGCCATCACAAGTTGGTGGGATGGACGTGCCTGGCCTGGATCGCATTCATCACGATCCTGTTCTTCGCACCGCTGTTCCACCCCTTCTGGCCGATCTGGGGCCCTGAGAACGCGCAGAACGCGGACGGCTCGGTCTCCGGCTACTTCCGCCAGAACAACTTCAACTTCACTGCGATATTGATTCTGGGGTCCTTCTTCGTCTTCTGGCTGCTGTGGATGGTCAAGGGGCGGAAAGTCTTCACCGGTCCAAAAGTGCAGGGCACGCCCGAGGAGTTGAGGGCGATCGAGCGCGAGCTCGACGCTCTGGAGCACGGCACGCTCTGACACCGAGGTCCCGATCGAGTCTCAGCGCACGTTGGCGCTGAGGAGGGACGTACCCGCGGCGTGTCAGCGTGTCCGAACGGTTGCTGGTGCCCGCGCCGGGCCAGCCGATAGCCTCATCGGCTGTCTGCACGAACTGCGGTAATGCCCTTGCCACGTTCGCGCCGCCCCCGCTCCCGTAGCTCAGGGGATAGAGCAACGGTTTCCTAAACCGCAGGTCGTAGGTTCGATTCCTACCGGGGGCGCCAAGAAATGTAGGTTCACCAGGGCATTCTAGCTGGTAGTTAGTTCAGGCGGTTGACCGTGATTGCCCTCCAAACACCGCCATTTCTCGTAGTGATTGGGAAGAGTGTGGGAAGGGATCGGGTCGCATCGAGGCCCGAGGGCAGGTCGAGCGCACCTCCTTCGGCCGGCCTCCGGCGGCCATCTCTTCCTCGCCCGCCGGTCTCCTTCTTCGGCGCACCTCCTTGCACGAGGCGCACCGGCCTGCACCCACCCACGCCCTGGCCAGCGTCCGCGTAAAGTTTGCTGCGTGCCGGACCAGATCTTCGCCGACCCGCGGCTCGCCGCGATCTACGACGACATCGACGGTGACCGGGCCGACCTGGACCACTACGAGACCGTCGTCGACGAGCTCGGAGCGCGCAGCGTGTTGGACATCGGATGCGGCACCGGCGTGCTCGCCTGGAGGCTTGCGCAACGCGGCATCACGGTGATTGGACTGGACCCGGCGCATGCATCCCTCGCCGTCGCACGCACGAAGCGAGGCGCAGACCGGATCACCTGGCTGGTGGGCGATGCGACGAGGCTCCCATCGG
>JANOEM010000078.1:0-1508 GCA_031413195.1 Actinomycetes bacterium | reverse complement strand
ATACACTTTTCTTGCAGAGGAGACCACCATGAACCGCACAAGCACAGCACGAGACTGGGTCATGTCGCAGCCCCCCGGCACGTACTTCTCGACGTCGGACGTCCCCGGCACTCGAGGATCCGCCGACTCCATGCTGTCGCGTCTTGCCACGCCTGACGGACCGATCCAGCGGGTCAGGCAAGGGGTGTACTGGCGCAAGGCTGCTCCCACTCGCTTCGGCAGCGTCCGGCCGGACCCTGCGCAGGTCGCCATCGTCGCTGCCGGTCCCGGGGCCGGGCCAGGAGGAGCATCCGCTGCGAACAGCGTCGGCCTGTCCACGCAAGTGCCAAAGCGTCCCCATATCGCTGTCGTCGGCCGAGCACCGAAGGGCGTCCCCGGCGTGCAGATGACTGCTCGTGCCAATCCCCACCGGGTGTTGTTGTCACCAACGGAAGTTGCTGTGCTGGAGAGCGTGCGGGACTTCGACCGGTACGCCGACATCTCGTGGCCCCAGGCACGAACGCGTCTGCGGCGACTTGCCGCCGACGGCAAGATCGACCTTGCCAAGGTCGCCGACGTGGCAGCCCACGAGCGCGGTGCTGGGCTGCGCGAGCGAATCACGGATCTGGTCGGGACATGAGCGCCTTCCTTCGCGACTCACCCGCCGAGTTCGAGGCGCTCCGAGACAGCGCCTCCGAACGTCTCGGCGTCGCCAGCGGAGCGATCGAGAAGGACTACTGGGCGACCGAGGTGCTGCGGTCGGCCTGTGCACACGACCACGGCGTCGACGCCGTGGTATTCAAAGGAGGCACGAGCCTCTCGAAGGCCTACCACCTGATCGAAAGATTCTCGGAAGACATCGACCTGCTCGTCGTCACGGATACGAGCGGCAAGGTTCTCAAGCGAACTCTGCGAGCGATCGCCGAAGCGGTCACCGGCGACACCGGCGTCGCCCACGGACGCGAGCGAGAAGGCAGGGGATATCTCAACGCACGATTCGAGTACACGGCCGAGCAGGATGCGCCCTTCCTCACCAGTGGGGTCCTGCTCGAAATGGGATCGCGTGGCGGACCGACGCCCAATGAGGTCCAGACAGTTCGATCGTTGATGTCGGACGCTGCAGCGGAGATCGATCCGTCTGCGCTCGGCGAGTTCGTTGACCTGGCATCGTTCGAGGTGACGGTCCTCGCTCCGGAACGGACGCTGGCCGAGAAGCTCGCGTTCCTCCATCACCGCGCAACCGTGGGTGACCTCGACGCGCTACGACGCGGCTCACGACACCTGTATGACGTCGCCGCCCTCGTTCGGTCTGAGCGTGCACGGCACGCGCTCGCTGCTGACCGATCTGATCGCTGTATCCGGCCGGGTCAACAGCGTCTACGCTGCCGTCGTGGACCTCGTGCGCGACGAGCTCGCCGACGACCCGACCGTGGACATCACGAGCACCGGACGGCAAACGGGGCTGCCGCGCCGTCTCGAGATCTGGATGCTCGATGTCGACGGCCGCTTCTTCATCACGGGAACGCCGG